>NZ_VIGC02000003.1 GCF_006569185.2 Litorilinea aerophila
GTCTCTTCCAACGCACCCTTGCCATTCCAGCCGCCCTGACCAATCAACGTCTGGAATGACACGATGTGCTGATGGTTTTCAGTTGTTAAGGTTCTCAATTCCCAACACGATGTGCTGATGTACGACATCTACCGACTACTGTCTACTGTCTACTGTCTACTGTCTACTGTCTACCATCTACCCTGCCCATCCTTGACCTACGCCGGACTGATCTTCAGCACCAGTGGGAAGCCCGTGGCCGGGCGCCCACTGACATCGACCCGCAGCCCATCCTGCTCCTGGTGCCAGGTGACCGGCTGGGGACTGCCCAACAGTTCCACCTGACCGATCCGGGGTGGACGTGTGGCGGCCTGGGTGCCCAGGGAATGGACGACCACCTGACCGTCGGCGGGCCAGTCCAACACATGGGCGTAGAGGGTGTTGCCCCGGGTGGTAAAGCGGATATCCGCGCTGGTGAAGCGGGCCCGGCGGGTGTCGGTGAAGGCGCCCTCCAGCACCTGGGTGGGGCCTTCACCGTGGGTGATCCAGGGGCGGGTGCCGTAGATGGCTTCGCCGTGGACCTGGAGCCAGCCGCCGATCTGGCGCAGGATCTCCACCTCCGGTTCCGGGATGGTGCCATCGGCCCGGGGGCCCACGTTGAGCAGCAGCGCGCCGTTTTTGCTGACCACGTCGATCAGGTCGCAGACGATGTCGTTGGCTTCCTTGTAGTCGTGATCCTGGATGTAGCCCCACGAATTCTTGGAGACCGAGGTGTCGTTCTGCCAGAAGAGGCCCCGGATGCTGCGCACCTGCCCCCGCTCGATGTCAAAGACCGCGGTGCCGGCGGGGAAGGCGTCGTACTTGTGGTTGATGGCCACCCCCTTCCCCCATGAGGCCGCCATGTTGTAGTAGTAGGCAGCGAACTTCTTCAGATAGGGCTTGAAGGCCAGGTTCATGATCCACCAGTCGAACCAGAAGAGCTGGGGTTGGTACTTCTCCACCAGCTCGCAGCAGCGCAGCAGCCAGTCCTCCAGAAAGGCCTGATCGGGGCTGTTGGCCAGGTATTGCTCGTGGGGGCGGGGATGTCGGGCCGGCCCATAGAAATCCTCGTACTGGGGATCCTGCACGTCTGAGTCAAACTCCCGTCCGCCGCCCATGAACCACCAGTGCTCGGCCCGGTGGCTGGAGACACCGAAGACCATCCCCTCCTCGCGGACCGCCTCTGCCAGCTCGCCGATGAGATCCCGTTTTGGGCCCATCTGGGCCGCGTTCCAGCGGGAGAGGTCGCTGGCGTACATCTGGAAGCCGTCATGGTGCTCGGCTACAGGTACCACGAAACGGGCGCCGGCCTCCTTGAACAGCCGGGCCCAGGCCTGGGGATCGTACTGCTCCGCCTTGAAGAGGGGGATGAAGTCCTTGTAGCCGAACTGGCGGTGGGGGCCGTAGGTGGCCAGGTGATGCTGGTATTCTCGGGAACCCTGGAGATACATGTTGCGGGGGTACCACTCGTTGCCGAAGGCCGGCACGGCATAGACGCCCCAGTGGATGAAGATCCCGAATTTGCCATCCTGGTACCAGTCCGGCACCTGGTAGGCTTCCAGGGAATCCCAGGAGGCGTTGAATGGGCCGGCGCTGATGCGGTTTTCAATCTGCTGAAGGCGGTCGGTGGTCATGGTAGTGGCCTCATCCTTTGTTGAATGTGTTGAATGCGTTTTCTGGCGGGCAATTCATGGGGGGCACCGTTGCCTGGGCAACTGGATACTTCCTGGTGCGATGGGTTCGACATAGGACCGAATGGAGGGCGGAAAGTTGCAAGGCAGAGAGCCGGCATGCCATCATCGGCTCACGGAGATTGTACGCGAGGGGGTGGGGCCTGTCAATTCTGATACGGTACGCGTACCATACGGGGTGGGTACCGGTGTACCCTGGGACTGCTATGTGGATGGCATCTGCCAGGATAGTGCCTGTCATGGTCTCTTTGTGTGGTAAAATAACTTTTACCATGATCACTTCGGTGCGCGCCCGTCTGAGCCTGCTCTTTTTTCTATTCTTGCTCCTGGTCCTGGCCTCGGTCACGGTGACCTACGCCGTCGTGGCAAGCCAGCACCATGATGCGCGACTGATCAACCTGGCCGGCCGCCAGCGCATGCTTTCCCAACGGATGGCCTGGTTGGCCCTCGTCGCGCCGACTGACCCCATGCTGGAGGCCGACCGCCAGCGCTTTACCCAGACCCTCGATGCGCTGCGTCAGGGCGGCACAACCCTGGATGTAAACGATCAATGGGTGGTGCTGCCTCCACCCGATAACCCGGCGATGCAGGCAGCACTGACGGACGTTTGGCACGCCTGGCTGCGTTTTAGCGTGGAGCTGGACCGCAGGATTGCAGCCCCTGGAGAACCCAACGTTGCGTTAACGGATGCGGCGCTGGTGCTGCTCGATACGCTGGACGTGGCTGTGGCACAGTTCACCGTGCAGGCTGAGGCAAAGGTGCGGCGCCTTCAGGTCATCCAGTTCATCTTTTTGCTTCTGGCCCTTCTGCTCTTGTGGATGGGATATCGGGTCACGCGGCAACACGTGGTGGATCCGCTGGCGTCCCTCGGCGAGTCTGCACAGCAGATAATCGCTGGCGAAATGGAAAAGGCTATCCCCTCCTTTGTGGATGAGGAATTACGTCAACTGGCCACTGTGTTGGACACCCTGCGCGTCGAGGTATTGGCGAGTCGACGCCAGCTGGAGGCACGTGTGGCCCAGCGGACCCAGGAATTAACCACTGCCTTTGAGTTTAGCCAGGAAATTGTGGCCCAGCTGGAGCTGGATAGCCTACTCAAGTCAGTGACCAACCGCGCCCGCTCGCTCTTGAATGGCCGCGCGGCTGCCCTCTGTCTGCTCGATGAACAGGGCACGACACTGCGCCTGGCAGCCAGCAGCGGCGTTGACCAGGCCAGGCCCGAACTGCGTCAACCCGCCACAGCAGACCTGCCTGCCAGGGTCATCGGTCAGGGCCAGACGGTGGTAGCTGAGACCGCGTGCGCCCGCTGTGGATTTCTGCGCGGGCTGGTCGGCGCTCACTGTGTGGCTACACCCTTGTGCGTGGGTGACGAAATCCTGGGCTCGCTCTGCGTAGTACGTTCTGGACAGGAGGCCTTCAGTCCCGAGGAGCAGACGGCGTTGGCACTTTTGTCCAACACCGCTGCGGTTTCCATTGTCAATGCGCGCCTGGTGGAGAGTGACCGTCGCCAGGCCCGACAGCTTGCCATCCAACAGGAGCGCGCCCGGCTGGCTGCTGAACTCCACGATAACCTGGCCCAGACGTTGAGTTTCCTCAATTTCAAGGCGGAGAGACTGAACGAGCTGATCGTCGAGGGTGCTATGGTCAACGCTGCTATGGAACTGGCCCAGATGCGGGGGGCCACCAGCCGGGCCTACAGCCAGGTGCGTGCCGCCTTAACCGGTCTCTACGCGGGCGAGCCCGAAGGACGGCCCCTGGCTGCGCAACTGGTCGCCTGTGTGGAGGAGTTGCGGACCGTCACCAGCCTTCCCATCGAGCTGGTGATTGCCGATGAGGACGCACTGGCCTTACCGGCCATTGCTCAACAGCAGGTGCTCCACATCGTGCGTGAAGCGCTGACCAATGTCTGGCGGCACGCGGAAGCCCAGCATGTGTGCGTGCACGTTGCTCAGATGAATGGTCAGGCATGTTTCAGCGTGCGGGATGATGGCCGCGGCTTTGACCCCGCATGTGTGGATAGTATGTCCCACATGGGGATAGCCATCATGCGGGCGCGCGCTGAACGTAGCGGTGGCTGTTTTACCGTCCGTTCTCGGCCAGGCGCCGGCACTGAAATCCTGGTCACCTTTACACTGCCCGCCAGTGCACAGCCGGCAGGAGAGGCATGATGGGTAGATGGTCGATTTTGCTGGCTGATGACCATGAGCTATTCCGGACCGGGCTGGCCGGATTGATCGATGGTCAGCCCGACCTGCAGGTAGTGGGGCAGGCCGGCGATGGCTTCGAGGCCTTGACTCTGGCGCGTACGCTCCACCCTGCCCTGATCGTGATGGATATCTCCATGCCGGTTTGCGATGGGCTGGAGGCCACCCGGCTAGTGCGCGCCATGCCTGAACTGGCCGATGTCCGCATCCTGATGCTGACCGTCCACGACGAGGACGAGAAGCTCTTTGAGGCTATCAAAGCCGGTGCTAATGGCTATCTGCTCAAAAATACCACTTCCGGGGAATTCTTGCGTGGGGTGCGATCTGTGCTGGCGGGCGAAGCCATCCTGCCCCCTCGGCTGGCAGCCAGGCTGATGGAGGAATTCGCCCGACTGGCAACCCGCTCTCCATCTGAGGAGAATCGCCAGCGGAATAGCCTGTCGGTGGACAACGCCCTGACCGTACGGGAACTGGAGGTGCTTGCGCTGATCGCCACGGGCGCATCTGATCGCCAGATTGCTGATCAGCTTTTCATCAGCCTTCATACCGTCAAAACCCACGTCCGCAATATTCTTGCCAAGCTGCACGCGGCGAACCGTCACGCCGCCGTAGACCAGGCGCGGCAGCGAGGTTTGCTCTAGCCCCTTCTGTCCAATCTGACCAAGAACTAATTCTTTCCTCCAAGAGCGATCGTGAAGATCGCTCTTTTTTCATGCCTGATTCTGATTGTGAGGGATAGCCCTTCACCTGTTTTGTTTTCTATACTGGGCAAGCATAGAGACCACAGGAGGTGCAGGGAAAATATGAGCGCTGCCGTACACAGAGTTCTGATCGTTGGCGACTCCCTCTTTGCTGAAGCCGTCGACCAACTGTTGCGACACAACCAGGCGTTGGAGGTGACGGGAATTGTGATGAATATGGCCGAAGCCTTGTCACAATTGTCCCTGACATTGCCGGATGTGGTCCTGGTATTGAACAGCGGCGGAGAAACGAGGCTGGATCCCTGTTCATTGTTAGTTGCCTATCCCGACTTGCCGGTCCTGTACGCCGATCTCACCGGCGCGGATTTCCGCATTCTTCGCAGTCAACCCATCGGTAGCCGAGCCGCTGACTTGCTGGCGGCCATTCAGGCCCTTCCCATTCGGAGGTGACAATATGACTGGATTGTCTCGTCGAGATTTTCTCAAGGTGTCGGGTGGCGCCGCCCTAGGGCTGGCCATGGCAGGTACACCCCTGGAGTGGCAGCTGTTGCAGCCGGTTAACGTGGAGAATCCGCTGGCAACCTACCCCAATCGAGGGTGGGAACAGGTCTACCGGAACCAGTACAGCTACGATTCGTCCTTCACCTTCGTCTGCTCGCCCAACGACACCCATGCCTGTCGGCTGCGCGCCTTTGTGCGTAACGGCGTCATCTTGCGCTGCGAAACCAACTATGACGTGGAGCGCTACAGCGACCTTTACGGCAATAGGGCCACTGCCCACTGGCACCCGCGCGGCTGCAAGAAGGGCCAGACCTTCCACCGTCGCGTCTATGGACCGCACCGCCTCAAGGGGCCGCTCATGCGCAAGGGGTGGAAGGAGTGGGCCGACGACGGCTTCCCTTTGCTGACGCCGGAGAACCAGGAGAAATACAGGTTCACCTCCCGTGGAACGGACGAGCTGCTGCCGGTGGACTGGGACACGGCCTATCGTTACATCGCCAAAGGCATGGTGGCCATCGCCCGCCGCTACTCCAGCGAGGAAGGCGTCGAGCTGCTGCGCCAGCAAGGTTACCCCGAAGAGATGATCGAGGCTATGGGCGGCGCGGGCACCCGTACCTTCAAGTGCCGCGGCGGCATGGGCCTGCTGGGCGTCATCGGCAAATACGGCATGTACCGCTTTGCCAATGGCCTGGCCCTCCTGGACGCGCACATCCGCGGGGTCGGCCCAGAGGAAGCAAAAGGCGGTCGCACCTGGTCCAATTACACCTGGCACGGCGACCAGGCACCCGGCCATCCCTTTGTCACCGGCCTCCAGGCCTCGGACGAAGATTTCAACGACCTGCGCAACTCTCGGCTGCACATCCAATGTGGCAAAAACCTCGTGGAAAACAAGATGGCCGAATCTCATTTCTTCGTAGAGTGCATGGAGCGGGGCGCCAAAATCGTCACCATCACACCGGAATATTCGCCGCCCGCCACCAAGTCGGACTACTGGATCCCCATCCGCCCTGCCACCGACACGGCCCTCTTTCTGGGCATCACCCGTTGGCTCATGGACAACAACCAGTACGATGACGACTTCGTCAAGCGCTTCACCGACCTGCCCCTGCTGGTGCGGCTGGACACGCTCAAGCGGCTGCGCGCCGACGAACTCTTTCCCGACTACCGACCCGGCCTCCACCCGGAGGGGCCGAGCTTTAAGCTCCAGGGCCTCAAACCAGAGCAGTACGAGCGGCTGGGCGATTACGTCGTGCGCGATGCGTCGGGCGAGTTCAAAGCTCTCACGCGCGACGACGTGGGCGAGGTGCTGGCGCAGAAGGGCATCGACCCGGTGCTGGACTGGAGCGGCGTGGTGACTCTGGCCGACGGCAGCGAGGTCGAGGTGATGACGCTGTGGGCCATGTACCGGGAACATCTGCAAGACTATGATCTGGATACCGTGGCGGAGATCACCAATGCCCCACGGCATCTCATCGAGCAACTAGCTAAAGACATCGCCACCATGAGCCCGGTGGCCCTCCACATCGGCGAAGGCATCAACCACTGGTTCCATGCCACCCTGGCCAACCGGGCGCAGTTCCTCCCCCTCATGCTCACGGGCAACATCGGCAAGCCGGGCGCCGGTTGTTACACCTGGGCGGGCAATTACAAGGCTGCGCTCTTCCAGGGCTCGCCGCAGACAGGGCCGGGCTTCAAGGGGTGGGTGGGCGAGGACCCCTTCAACCCCAACCTGGACCCCAACGCGCATGGCCGCGACGTCGTGGCCCACAGCTACACCAAAGATGAAGAGCCGGCCTACTGGAATCACTCGGAACGGCCCCTGATTGTGAATACCCCCAAATACGGCCGCAAGGTCTTCACGGGCCAGACCCACATGCCCACGCCCACTAAGGTGCAGTTCTTCACCAACGTCAACTTGCTGAACAACGCCAAGCACCACTACGAGATGATCAAAAATGTGAACCCCCACGTGGAGCTGATCATCACTGTGGACATTGAAATGACCGCCACCGTGGAGTATGCGGACTTTGCCCTGGCCGCCAATTCCTGGGCCGAGTTTGAAACATACGAGATTACCGCTTCCTGCTCCAACCCCTTCCTGCAGATTTGGAAGGGCGGCATCCCGCCCCTTTATAACACGCGCGACGACGCCCGCATCCTGGCCGAGGTCTCGGCGGCGCTGGCCGACGAGATCGGCGAGCCGCGGCTGCGAGATTACTGGAGGTTCATACTAGAAGGACGGCCCGAAATTTACATTCAGCGCCTGCTAGATTCGTCCCTGACCACCAGCGGCTACCGGGTCGAGGACATCATCGCCGGCAAATATGGCGAACCAGGCGCTGCCCTCATGCTTTTCCGCACCTATCCCCGCATCCCCTTCTGGGAGCAGATCCACGACTCCGTACCCTTCTACACCGACACCGGCCGCCTCAACAGCTACTGCGATATCCCAGAGGCCATCGAGTATGGTGAGAACATCATCAGCCACCGGGAGGGGCCAGAGGCCACGCCCTACCTGCCCAATGTCATCGTTACCCGCAGCCGTTTCGTGCGGCCAGAGGATTACGGCATCCCCGCCGACCATATGGGCTGGGAGGAGCGCACGGTGCGCAACATCGCCTTGCCCTGGAATCAGGTCAAAGAGACCAAAAATCCACTGTGGGCGCAGGGATTCCACTTCTACTGCCTGACCCCCAAGACGCGGCATCGCGTGCACTCCTCCTGGAGTACGGTGGACTGGACCATCATCCTGGACTCGAATTTCGGTGACCCTTACCGGGCGGATAAACGGCTGCCCGGGCCGGGCGACCATCAGCTGCACATGAACCCGCAGGCGGCCAAGGATCTGGGCATCGAGGACGGAGACTATGTGTATGTGGACGCCAACCCCGCCGACCGGCCCTACATCGGTTGGAAGCCCGACGATCCCTTCTACAAGGTGGCGCGGTTGATGCTGCGGGTTAAGTACAATCCGGCCTATCCCTACCACATCGTCATGCTCAAGCACGGACCCTTCATGGCCACTGAAAAATCGGTGAAAGCCCACGAAACCCGACCCGATGGTTTGGCCAAATCAGAGGGCACGGGCTACATGGCCAACCTGCGCTATGGTTCGCAGCAGTCCGTGACGCGCGACTGGTCCATGCCCATGCACCAGACCGACACCCTCTTCCACAAACAGAAGACAGGCATGCAGTTCATCTTTGGCGGCGAAGCCGACAACCACGCGCTCAACACCGTGCCCAAGGAGACGCTGGTGCGTATCGTCAAAGCTGAGGACGGCGGCCTGGACGGCAAGGGGCCGTGGGAGCCGACCAAGACCGGCTACACCCCGGCGCATGAGAACGAGTTTATGCTCCGCTATCTGGCGGGCGAAACGATCGAGGTGACCACATGACCGACGCAAGCCTGAACGTCTGCATCAATTGTGGCCGCAACGAAGCGGAGATTCCGCTGACTTCGTGGCGGCTGGCGGGAGAGATTTTCTGGATCTGCCCGGACTGCCTGCCCTTTCTGATCCATCGGCGCAGCGAAATCATGCCGAAATGGAGGCTGGCGGGATGGAAGGTTCAACAGAATGAGGGAGAAAGTGATGCCAAAAGATGAATTTGCCGTTGAAGACCCGATGGCGCTGGTGGGAGTGGTGTTGCCCGGTGAACCCGGGATGTTGGAGGCTATGGCGGAGGCTATCGTCGAGGAGTATGTGCGGCTGGGCTGGGACGAGCCGCGGCTGTTTGTCCTCTTCGTCAACCCCATGTTCATGGCCACCCATCGCATCTATCGACAGAAGGGTGAGGCCTACGTGCGGGAGCTGATCCGTCGGGTGCAGGCCCGGTGGGTTATTCCAGAAAGATCAGGGTCGTTGAGGTAGCCACTCGATGGGGATAAGATTGATCGGCGAGAACAGGACTGGCACTTCTCCCTTTTCGGCCTGCACCAGCCATGCCTCCACCTGCGCTACTCCGGTCTCGTCTTCGAGGTAAGCGAGCAGCGCAAAGCTGAAGATATAGGGAGCGTAGTCATGTTCTACTTCCAACGCAATCAGGAATACATTACCGACGATAAGTATCACAAACGTTAGGTCAACTAGAGGAGACACCCATGCCTGACGTCTACAACTGGCAAATCGGCCGCACCATGACCTATCCGTACCCCGAGGCGCATCCCAACCGGCAGTTTGTGGCCGTCTTCAACATCAACCGTTGCATTGGCTGCCAGACCTGCACCGGCGCGTGCAAAGCCACCTGGACCTTCTCCCGTGGGCAAGAGTACATGTGGTGGAACAACGTGGAGACCAAGCCCTATGGCAGCTATCCCCAACATTGGGATGTCAAAGCGCTCAAACTGCTCGATGAAGCCCATCAGGCCGCCGGCGTCAGGCCGAATTGGGATCGCACCCAGGCCAACGCGAAGGCGCCCTACGGCGTCTATAACGGCTTGACCTTGACCGAGGCTGCCGGCCCCAACGAGGTGGTGCTGGGCTATCTGCCCACTGAAGCCGAATGGCGCTCGCCGAATTTTTACGAAGATACCTCCACCGCCTACAAGGGCGGCCCCTTTGGCCTCAGCCCCAACGGCGCCGCGCTGCCTGAACACCAGGCCTGGTTCTTTTATCTGATGCGCATCTGCAACCACTGTACCTACCCGGCCTGCCTGGCTGCCTGCCCCCGCAAGGCCATTTACAAGCGGGAGGAGGATGGCATCGTCCTCATCGACCAGGAGCGCTGTCGGGGCTACCGCAAATGTGTGGAGGCTTGCCCCTACAAAAAATCCATGTATCGAGGCACCACCCAGGTCAGCGAGAAGTGCGTAGGCTGCTATCCGCGCGTCGAGGGCAGCGACCCCCTCAGCGACGGCGTGCCCATGGAGACCCGCTGCATGGCTGTCTGCCCGGGCAAGATCCGCCTCAACGGCCTGGTGGAGGTGGCCGAAGATGGCTCCTGGGTGGAGACGCCCCACCATCCCCTATACTACCTGGTGCGCATCGCTCAGGTGGCATTGCCCCTCTACCCCCAATTCGGCACTGAACCCAACATTTACTACATTCCCCCGCGCTGGGCACCCCGAGCCTATCTGCGCCAGATGTTCGGCCCCGGTGTCGACCAGGCCATCGAGCGTTACATCGCACCTTCCCGGGAACTTCTTGCCGTACTCCAGCTCTTCCGCACCACCCAGAAGATGATCTTTCGCTTCGAGATCGAGGAAGGACCCCTGGTTCGAGAAGTGGAAGTCAACGGCAAAGCCTGGCAAATGTACAATGACACGGTCATCGGCTTCGATGCCAAAGGTCGCGAAGCGGTGCGGCTTAGCGTGGTCGAGCCCTTGTATGAACGCCCGGCGGAGCGCCTGAACTCGATTTAAGTCTACACATTTCGGCGCCATGGATGAAGCCCCTAAAGCCCAGGAGAATCAAGTTCCCAACCAGGAGCATACCATGCAGATAGATCAGAGTATTGAATTGCGGCCAGGGATGGACGAAACAGTCCGCAGGCGTGCCGAGCAAGCCGTCTATCGCGCGCAGGTGTATGCTTTTCTCGCCGCTGTCTATCTCTATCCGATTAAAAATTGGAGCGAAGATTTGCCGCTGGTCGCTGCTGCTGCCGCGCGAGTGGACGGCGCCCCAGAGTGGCCGGCGTTGCAGCCGATGGAACTGAATGCGTTGCAGGCCGCGTACCGTCGCGCCTTTGGCGCCACTGGTTCCCTGTGCTATGAGACCGAATACGGCCTGCCCCATGAGTTTCGCCAGGCCCAGGAACTGGCCGATATTGCCGGCTTCTACCGTGCCTTCGGCTTCTCTGTAGGAAACGTGGTGCGGGAACGGCCAGATCACCTGGCCACGGAGCTGGAGTTCATGCACCTTTTACACTGGAAGGAAGCCCATGCCCTTTTGAGGGGTATGACCGAGCAGGCAGACCAATGTGTGGAGGCCCGCTCCAGCTTTATCGGTGCACACCTGGGCACATGGGTGGACCTTTTCGCCCAGAGCCTACTCCTCAACAGCCAGGAGCTCCCTTATAGCCTTCTGGCCTGGTTCACGGCGGCTTTGGTTCAGGCTGAAGCGACAGCCCTGGGCATCCCCTTGATTCGCCGCAGCCGACAGGATGTCCGTCCCACTCCCTTCGATCCCGATTTTTCCTGCGCTGCCTGTCCCCTGGTGGACCTGGTGCACTGATAGTGTCGCAAGCCTAGACAGGAGTGAACCATGTGGATCCACAGTCGACTCTCCATGTTTTTGGTGCTTGGCCTGGCGTTGGCAAGCCTCTTTTTTCAGGTACCTTTGGCCAGTTCCCAGGGCTTGACCATCACAGCCGTCGCCGTGGAGGGGGATCTGCCCATGGAAGAGCCTGATGCTGCCCTATGGCAACAGGCCACCGCCGTGGAGGTGCCCCTCAGCGCCCAGATGATCACCCGCCCTATCCTGCCGGATACCAACATCAAATCTATCACCGTACGGGCGTTACACAATGGCCAGTCCCTGGCTATGCTGTTGGAGTGGGCAGATGCCACCCGCAATGATTCAACCTTGGGGCTGACAGAATTCCGGGACAGTGTGGCTATCCAGTTCCCCCTGATAGAAGGTCAGCCGTTTTTCTGTATGGGGCAACAGGGGGGGGATGTCAATATCTGGCATTGGAAGGCCGACTGGCAGGCGGAATTGCTGGCTCGCCGCAGCCTCCAGGATGTCTACCCCAATATCTATGTGGACACTTATCCCTTCACCGAGCCGTCGGACAACCTGTATCGGGCCGCCTACGTAGATCCCAACTATCGCACGGCTGAAGCAAGCGGGAATCTGCTGGCCCGCTCGGCCCATTCGTCACCGGTGGAAGATCTGGTGGCTGGCGGCTTTGGCAGCCTTACCAGCCAGCCGCTGGAAGGACAAAACGTACAGGGCTATGGGGAATGGCGCGATGGTGTCTGGCGGGTGATCTTCAGCCGAAGCCTCATCTCTGCCGATGCGGGGGACGTCGTCTTGGCCCCAGGTAAGAACTACTCCGTGGCCTTTGCTGCCTGGGATGGCGCCAACCGGGAGCGCAACGGCGTCAAGTCTACATCCCAGTGGGTCTCCTTGCAACTGGCGGCGCCCGTTGTCACCGGAGGTGTGCCGGAGGGAACGACAGCTGTCACCCCTTTGCCGGCCATGAGACTGCCGCTATGGGCCTGGCTCGCCATCCTGGTTCTGTTGACCGGTGTGGTGGTTGTGACCCTTTTCTATTTCTATCTCGGGGAGAAGTCATAAGCCATGTCGGCATTGATTCGCACGATGAAGATGATGGGGCGGTCAGGCCAACGGCCAAAAAACGGGCACAACAACTCCATGGCACCGCCAGGGTCGATCCCCTGGCCCTCTCTCTGGCGCCTGCTGGTGGTGGCCATGATGGTGGACTGGTTGGTGACACGGACCTTCACGCGGCTGGCCATCTACATGCCCAAGACGTCGGCCATGATCGAGGGCTTTTGGTGGCTCAATTGGGGGGGACAGGCGGGCTCTGCCGTTGCCGCTGTGGCAGCGCTGGCCTGTCTGACGGGGGTGGCCCTGGCGGAATGGCGTGGACGGAGAAATCCCTGGCTGTCGGGCATTGCAGTCGGGCTTGGGGTCCCAGGAGTTCTCTTTGGTCTCTGGGCCCCTGGCCCGTGGCTGTTGTTCTTCCACGGGTTGACCCTGGCTTTTCTGCTGGGGCTGGGTGTACGCATCATGCGCCTGCGGGGGCCATGGGGAACGCACCTGGCCCTGATAACGCCGGGGCTGGCCATGGGAGCAGCGACACTGTATCAGGCCATACCTGCGCTCTATGTGGTTCTCCAGTGGTCGGGCCCCCCACCCTGGAGTCTTCACCTTTTTTACGCCGGGGAGGCGCTGGTGGTTGCCGGCGCCGGAGCTCTATGGTGGGTATATGGCCGTAGCAGCGACTTTAGACTGTGGTGTCTGGCGGCCTTACCGGTTTTGTTGGCTACCTTTGTCTACCTGGCTGCGCCGGCCATGACCGCAACGGTGATTATTTGGTCCCACGGAGTGACGCTCTTCCTGCCCTGGTGGCTGTATGGAGCAGCCCTCTGGCTATGGGGCGTGACCCTGCTGTGCCTCTGGAAACAGGGAGCGGAGGCACAATGCTGTGCCCTCCTGCTGTTGATGGCGTCCGGCTACGCGCCTCAGCTCAGTAGCCAGCTTGTGGGAGGGCTCTTAAGTTTATGGCTGTTTGAGCACAGCGTTTGGGCGGGCAGTTGGAACCCGCGTGCGGACACGCGAGAACATGCGTACACGCGACACGCGATCTGGATTTGACATCCCCTTGATAATAGGGTAGTATGGTGATTACAAGATGTTGTGGGTTTGACGCAAGTGTGTAGAAGCGGTGCCTTGGATAGCAGTCTGGGTGTACGAACTCTAGCATTTGTTGGAAAACGCAACGTTTTGTGCGAAACAAGTTTTGTAGTATCTAGGAAACAACAAGGAGTTTTCCAACAATGACTAGCGAACGTGTAACTGGCACCGTCAAGTGGTTCAACGATCAGAAGGGTTACGGCTTCCTCTCCCACGATGGTGGCAAAGATGTCTTTGTCCATCACTCTGCCATCGTTGCTATGGGCTATCGCACCTTGAATGAGGGCGACCAGGTCGAGTTCTCCATCGAGAACGGGCCTAAGGGCCCAGCAGCCGTCAACGTCCAGAAGATCTAAGAGCATCTTCACGACGAGGCTGAAAGAAACAGGTCCAAGCGGTGAAACCACAGGGACCTGTGACAGATAAAAATGACTGCCGGACCGTGGTCCGGCAGTCGTTTTTTGATGGCCCCTGGGCCTCTTCGGCAAGACCCCGGTCATCCTTCAAAGGTATTGGGGGCCAGGATAGGTGCCGGGCAGTTCACCACAAAGCCCTCCGGGTGGGTGTCCGGCACGCCGTTGAACTCCTCCAGATCTCCCGCAGCGATCAATTCCCGCACTTCTGCAGACGAGCGCAGAACCCGGGCCTTGCTCTCGTCCTTCCACAACACCGTGTAGTGATCCCAGAAGGGGCTCCAGGCGGGCTGGCCGGCCTTGTTGTCGAAGATGGCCGGCTGGAAGCCCATCACCCCTGGTCCCTGGATGCCGTTGCCAAAGACCCAGATTTCGTCGGTGCCCCCTTTTTCCTTCAGCTGCTGCATGGGCACCGAGGCCGGCACATTCATCATAGGGGCCATGGGCGCAGATGACGTGTCGGTTAAGATGTAGCGGCTGCCCGGGAAACATTGATGCAGCTTCATGGTCACGGTCATGTGCTCCAGGTCCGGCTCGTCGATCAGCTGGCCGCCGGGTAGCACCTCCTTGAGCTCCGGATCGACGGTAAGGCCGCCTCCAGGCCACCGGATCAGGGGATAGTTGACGAATAGTAGGCGTGGTTCCAGGCGCGCCTGGCCGGCCTCTACCGCGCCCAGGAGCGCCTCCTCCGATTCCAGGACGAGACTCTCATCCTCCACGGTCACGTCGAAGACCTGAAACAGAGAACTGTACTGTTCATCCCCAGGAATCATGGAGAGGACCGGCAGACGATCGCCCCCCAGCCGGTAGTACTTGTTGAGCTGTTCGATCCCCTGGGCCGCGTTGAGCAGAGGCACATAGACCAGCCCCACTTCTTGCGCGAAATTTGGGTCTGAAGCATCGGTGCGGATGTAGTAGACCGGTTCGCCCTGGTAGCGACCTTCGTGTAGCCGGAAAGTCACGGAGCCGTAGGGTCCCTCCCAGCCTTGGGGCTCCAGGTGATATTCCACCACATCTCGCACCAAGACCTGGACGTCATCGTGGCCGGCGTCCGCCGTGGCCGTGGCCTCGTGGGTTGCCTCCGCGGTCGCCTCGCCGTGGGCTTCCGCGGTGGCTTCTTGGGTCGGGTGTTCCTCAGAGGTGGCTGGGGCCACCGTTGGGGGGGCACAGGCCACCAGCAGCAGCCCGCCGGTGCCGGTCAGGCTCCAACGCAGGAAAGTCCGTCGAGAGAGGGGTGGATGAGTGGAGTGGGTCGGCATACTTCCTCCTTGTTTTGTGAACGCAAGCTGGAAAACCGTTTTGCCCATCGCCTACCCGTGTGCGAACCTGGATGGCTGCTGGGGAAGCAGGCCAGGCCGGGCACAGGAGGGGATGAGCCAGCCGTGGGGTGGATCGATCAGGAGGAGGTGCACCGTTTGAGGGCCGCTTGCCGGATGCCCGCTGCCTCGTGTACAATACACACGCCTCGGACGACGCGTTCCAGCGTCCTCCGGTGCACCCCGCAGTGTCCACCGGGTCCCGGCCAAAGGCTGGTGGGCACTGCGCCCCTTCTGCCTACCTTATCCGATTCTGGCTGCCCGGTTCGTAGGGGAACCTACGTTACCTGCACCGTTTTTTCTCAACCACCTAACGGGAGGAACGTCTTATGCAACGCTCGTCCAGAATTTCCCTTTTCCTGACTCTGTTCACCGTCCTGGCTGTCCTGCTGGCCGCCTGCGCCACAGTCCCGGCGGCGCCCACGGGCAATACCCAGGCGTCCGACACCCAGGCCGCCGGTGAATCCACTGCGGAAGCCCCGGCCCGGGAAGGGGGCTTCGTCATCGGCGTTAGCAACACCCTGGTGGGGAACGGCTGGCGCGAACAGATGATCTGCGCCATCAAGGCCGAGGCCCGGGCCAGCGGTGTGGTGGACCGGGTCGTGGTCGTGAATCGCAACGGCGGCCCCACGGAACAGATCGCAGACCTGGAAGGGCTCATCTCCCAGGGCGTGGATGCCATCATCCTCAATCCCACGGACCGGGAGGGCCTGAACGCGGTGATTGAGTCCGCCATTGCCCAGGGCATCGTGGTGGTGGCCGTGGATCAGGCCGTGACGGCCGAGGGCGCGTACATCGCCACCAATGACCAGGTGGCCTACGCCCGGCTGGGCGCCGAGTGGCTCTTCGAGAAGCTGGGTGGCTCCGGCAAGGTGGTGGAGATGCGGGGCATCGACGGCGTGCCCGCCGATACGGACCGGCATAACGGTTTCCTGGAAGCCCTGGCCAAGTATCCGGACATCGAGGTGGTGGCCGAAACTTTCACCGGCTGGGACCCCTCCACCGGCGCGCAGCAGGCCCTGGACTTGATCACCACCATGGAGATCGACGGCATCTGGACCTCTGGCATCGACTACCCGGTGGTGGAGCAGTTCCAGGCGGCCAACGTGCCCTTCGTGCCCATCGTCGGCGCGGACAACAACGGCTTTATCAAGCAGCTGCTGGAGCTGGCTGACCAGGGCCTGGTGGGCGCCGCGGTGACCAACCCGCCCGCCATCGGCGCGGTGGGGACCTCCATCGCCATCGACGCGTTGATGGGCAAGAACCCCCCCCGAGAGACCATCCTCACCCCCAAGGTCTTCTCCACCGACAACCCCGAAGAGCTGGAAGCCCTCTACGCGCCGGATGAGCAGCCGGGCTGGAGCACTTACGTGGATATTCCTCCCTACACCCACTACAACGGCAGCGCGGATGTCTCCGCCTGCAAGGGGCCGGGCGAGTAGGGCATGATGGGAATGGGTAACGGGTGATCCGTAGGGCGGAGGACCAGGGACGGCATCGATGTAGTCGTCGAGCCGTCCTTATCGGTCCTCCGTCTTCTGTTCTCCGTCTTCCGTGCTTCGTCGTCCGTCGCCTGTCCAACCACGACTCAAGGAACGAGACGATTCCCATGAGCGATCCAAATCTCCTGCTGGCCACATCCGGCATCGCCAAATCCTACGGCCCGGTGGTGGCGTTGACGTCCGTGGACTTCGCTGTCCGCCCCGGCGAGATCCACGCCCTGTTGGGCGCCAACGGCGCAGGCAAGAGCACCCTGGTCAAGATCCTGGCCGGCGTCCAACCGGCAGATGCCGGGACGGTCTACATCCGGGGCCGGCCCGTCCATTTCCGCACCCCGCGCGAGGCCATGGCCGCGGGGGTCGCCACCGTCTTTCAAGATCCATCCCTCATCCCCGACCTCACCGTCCGGGAGAACCTCCGCCTCAGCGACGTGGGCGAGGAGACCTTCCGGCGCTGGCTGGACCGGTTCGACCTGGGCGCATTGGATCTGGATGCCCTGGTGCGGGAGCTGCCCCTGGACATCCTGCGCATGGCGGATTTGGCCCGGGCCCTGGCCCGGGAGCCCCACGTGTTGCTGCTGGACGAGATCACCGCGGCCCTGACGGCTGAACAGGCGGAGCGGATCTTCGCCCTGCTGGCCGACTGGCGGGCGCAGGGGCGTTCGGCTGTGCTCATCACCCACCGGCTGGCCGAGGTGATGCAGGTGTGCGATCGGGCCACCATTCTGCGGGATGGCCGCAACGTGGCGCTGCTGGAAACCCGGCAGGTGAACGAGCATCGGCTGGTGGAGGCCATGCTGGGCGCGCCGGCGGAGTCCACTGCGGCCGCGGCGGGGCCTGCCAGCCGGGCCGACCGCAGCCAGGTCGCCTTTGAGGTGCGGGGGCTCAGCGCCGGCGACGCGGTGCAGGATGTCTCCTTCTCGCTGCACGCGGGGGA
Source organism: Litorilinea aerophila (assembly GCF_006569185.2). Lineage (NCBI taxonomy): Bacteria > Bacillati > Chloroflexota > Caldilineae > Caldilineales > Caldilineaceae > Litorilinea > Litorilinea aerophila. Next base: position 17,604 of record NZ_VIGC02000003.1, read on the forward strand.
AATTTTGGGCCTGGTGGCCCTGGAAGGGCAGGGGCAGGATCGGCTCTTCGAAGTGCTGGCCGGCGACCGGCGTCCCTCGGCCGGGGAGATCTGGGTGAATGGCCGGCCTCGCCGCTTTGCGTCTCCTGCGGATGCGGTGCGGGATGGTGTGGTCCTGGTGCCTGGCGACCGGCTACTGGCGCTGCTCCCTAACCAGTCGGTCCACCATAACCTGGCGCTGCCCCTGTTCAACCGGGTGACGCGCTGGCTGGGCATCCCAGCCGATGAGCCCCGGCGTGTGGCGGAGGCCATCCGCCGGCTGGCCATTGATACCCGCGCCGCCTCTCAGGTGCGTCGGCTGTCGGGCGGCAACCAGCAGAAGGTGGTCATCGGGCGCTGGCTGGTGGCCGGTTTTCGCACCCTGCTCTGCTTTGACCCGACCCGGGGGATCGACATCCAGACCAAGCGGGAGATCTATGCGTTGCTGCGGGAGCTGGCTGCCAACGGCGCTGCCATCCTCCTCTACACCAGCGAACTGGCGGAGATCCCCCTGGTTTGCGACCGGGTGCTCGTCCTCCACGCGGGCCGCATTGTGGACGAGCAGGACGCGGCTACGGCGACCGAGTCTTCGTTGCTGACGGCGGCCCACGGCCTTTCCTACGAATCCTTCCACGAATCTCGTCCTGATGGGCATGATGTTGAGGTGTTGGCATGACGGTTGTCACCTTGTCGGGCCGTGGCCCTTCCTGGGGGCGGGCCCTGCTGCGCAACAGTTGGGTATTGGGCGTCTGGCTGTTGCTGGCTGTGCTGCTCTTTTGGTACTCCACCCTTATCCCCCGCTTTGGCCAGTTCCAGGTGGTTTCCATCAGCAAAAATAGCCTGCCCCTGGTCTACCTGGGTGTGGGCCAGGCCATCATCGTCATCGCAGGTGGCATCGACCTGTCCCTGGGGGCTCTGTTGTTGTTGGGCAATGTGCTGGCTGCTCGCTTCATGGAAGGTCAGCCCATGGGCGTGGTCCTGGCTGTCGGGCTGGCGATTGTGGTGGGGCTGGCCGTTCTCAATGGTTTCACGGGCTACATCATCAGCGTCTCTCGGGTGCCGGACATTGTGGTGACCCTGGCCACCAGCTACATCTGGTCGGGCCTGGCCCTGTGGATCCTGCCTTCGCCCGGCGGGGGGACGGCCCCCGGCTTTCGCTTTCTCTTCACCGGCTCGCCCTCGGGCATCGGCGGTGTCTTCTACATGCCCTTGCTCATGATGGCGATTCCGGTGCTGGGGGTCTTCCTGTTGTCCCGGCGCACGCGGTTGGGGCTGAGCTTGTATGCGGCCGGCAGCGATGCCAACGCGGCCCGGCTGGCCGGCCTGGACGTGCGGCGGGCCAAGATCGCCTCCTATGCCATTGGCGGCGCCCTGGCTGCCCTGGCCGGCCTGGCCACGGTAGCCATCACCGGGACCGGCGACCCCCGTTTCAGCGTGGGGGCCAACGCCACCTTGAACAGCGTGGCCGCGGTCGTCCTGGGGGGCATTGCCCTCACCGGCGGTGTGGGCAATGTATTGGGGGTGGTGGCGGCTGCGACCATCCTCATCATGCTCAACCCCATCCTGAGCGCGGTGGGCATTGATCCCAACAGCGCCCAGGTGATCCAGGGGGTGTTGATTGCCGGCGTGATGATGGTGGGTGGACTGGTAACCATTCTGCGGGAAAGGGCAACATGAACGAACCAACCGTATCGGCCCGGGCGAGTACGCCGGAGCGGGGAAGGGCCAGGTCTGGCCGACGATGGCGGGAACTGGCTGCCGAACATCCCACCTGGGTGCTGACCGGCGTTCTGGTTTTCCTCATCTTGTTGACGGGCAGCATTCAGCCCAACTATCTCTCCGTGAGCGGTGCGCGCAATACCCTGTTACAGGCCGCGCCCCTGGGCATCCTGGCCGGCGCCCAGACCTTGCTGATGCTCACTGGCGGCATCGACCTGTCGGTGACCATGATTGCCACTGGCTCTGCCTACGTGGCGGCCAACCAGTCGCCCAATGGCGCGGCTGTGGCCATTCTTCTGGGGATCGCGGTGGGTCTGATCGCGGGCAGCGCCAACGGGGTTGGCGTGGCCGTTTTCCGGGTGAATCCCCTCATCATGACCCTGGCCATGTCGGGGATCCTGTTGGGGCTCTTCACCGCGTGGACCCAGACCATCCTGCAGGGTTCCACCACGGTGGCGCCGTTCATCAAGCTGATGGGGGGTGGCTCCTTTTTGGGCAACCGCATCCCCTACAGCGTGGTGGTCTGGCTACTGGTGGCGGTGGTGCTCATCTGGCTGCTGCGGCGGACGGGCTGGGGGCGGCTGCTGTATGCGGTGGGGGACAACGAAGTGGCGGTGCGGCTGGCGGGCGTGCGGGTGTGGCAGGTGCGCATCAGCGCGTACGTGGCTGCGGGCGTCCTGAGCTCCATCGCGGGGATCCTGCTGGCGGGGCGCACCGGCGCGGTGGATCTGCAGCTGGCCAACGCGTTTCTCCTGCCTTCGGTGGCTGCGGCGGTGATCGGCGGCACCTCCATCTTCGGCGGCGTGGGCCGCTACGAGGGAACCATTCTGGGCGCGCTGATCTTGAGCGTGCTCAACTCCATGCTGACCTTTCTGAACGTGGGGCAGGCCATCCAGCAGATGGTCTACGGGTTGATCGTCCTGGCCCTGGCCTGGGGCTATGCGGGCCTGACCCGGCAGAACTGAGGGAGAGGGATAAGGAGGAGAAAATGTCAGGCACCAAGTCGCAAAGCGAAAGGATTCCGAAACAGGTGGAGCCGCGCTACCTGGAGATTACGGCATGAACCGATGCGGTATGCCGGGAACACCTCAACGAAGAGATTGCGTATGAGCGAGGCCTGATTCCGTACATCCCGGCAGAGCGTGAGGGTCAGTAAACGATCCACACCGATTGCCAGGGGCCTTCGCCCCGAAAACCCACCGGAGCAGACACTGCCCTGCGGCAGGCTGCGCCGGGGTACGGATCACCGTCTGCATCTGCTACCCCGTAAGGAGCTCATCGCTATTCCAGAGGCCAAAGATGAATGCTGATTCCTATTCTATGTCTGATGTGCTCTCCCAATACGTTGCAACACACCAGGTATCTGAAGAGCTGGCGAACATATTAGTGGAACTGGCAACGAATGGCATCCCGCCTGAAAACCCCCAAGAATTGATAAGTAGGATCAAGCTATTAAATAGGATCAAGCTATGGCGCGAGACCGATTACAATCATCAAAGCCAGGTGCTCGATATGGTTCTCTATTACATAAGGACCTGCATTCGAGACCATGAGCTATCCCAAGTTGAAATGGACGATCTTCAAGACCTCTTACTCCTTTTTCGAGTTAGGGAGGGCGATTTCTACCGACTTCGGCGTGGCGAAGTCGTCGAGTTACTCAAGATGGAGGTGGGCCGGCTCATTTTAGATGGACATCTGGAGGAGGAAGAGGACTTTTATCAGACACAGCTACAAAAGGTGTTAGGGTTAAGCTATGATCAATATGTCGGATTGACCAGGGATTATGTGATGGAAATCCTGGAGATAATAAGTGCATCCCCCCAGGCTGACCCACGTCAGATCAGAATCATTAAGACAGCGTTTCTGATTCCACACTGAGTTAGGAAGATGCCGTCCGTAGAATGTATGCCTGAAGCGTATCTATCCTCCTAGAGTTTTTCTTCCCCCTGGCATTTGCCCTATCCGGTTCTGTCTTCTGTTAATGTCAACCGTTGAGTATGAGCCCGAAGCGACGGGAATGTCACTCCGTTTATGGCAAATCTCAGGTTTTTCCCCGAAAGGTTGGCACGCCGTGACGAATGAAGTTCGCCCACCTCAACCAGGGAAACGCCGGTTGCTGCGAATGATATTGCTGCTATCTGCGCTGGTGACGTCGCCACTGCTTTGTTACGGCGCGATTTTGATGGCGGACCTTTTGCCCTCCTCGCTGTTGCCCTCTGGCCTCGATTTTTTTGTGAACCTTTTCGAAGCCCGGGCGGAAGTTCAGAACAGAACCGGGGAGACGCTGTATGTTACCGCCATCACCACCACGTATGGGCGCCCCATGGTCATCTCCCAAAACATAGCGTTCCGACAGCGAGATATTCCACTGCAGCCAAACACGTCGGTCGTGCTGACATATGACTCTGCGGATTTGCCCCTCTCTGGCATTGCAGTATGTCGGGTAGGGGATGACTGTAGACTATTGGTCGTTAACGGCACGGGCAGGTACTCTGTGGATTCTGTTGAAACTTTATCGCGGTTAGATCCGGGCTGGCTCGCTGCGATCCGGTCACATCCCCTGTACAATGACCGCGCTGTGCAAGCTCTTGCCCTGAGCCTGCTGCCGATCCTGTTGCTCTTCGCCTCGTGGTACGTTGGCCGCCTGGAAAGACAGATCGCAGGTTAGTACCCAAATCCTGGCCTCCGGTTATTGGGCCGGGCAGCACACCCTTTTGTCGAGCCCCCTTTTTACACGAAGGAGCCACTCCCATGAATGCGGACGAATTACGTTCCATCCAGGCCCCGCTCAAGGACCGCTACCGCCAATCCCCGGATGCCGCGCTGGTCACGTTGCGGGCCCAGGGTCGACTCGCCGAAGGCGTGAGTTGTAAGATCGAGACCGGTAAAGCGCTTGTGACGGCCGGCTTGCACCCGGCCACCGGGGGGAGTGGGCTCCATGTCTGCTCGGGGGATATGCTGCTCGAGGCCCTGGTTGCCTGCGCAGGCGTCACCCTCAACGCAGTGGCCACGGCCCTCGGCATCGAGCTGCGTGATGCCTTGCTGCAGGCCGAAGGCGATCTCGACTTTCGCGGCACCCTGGGCGTGTCCAAGGAGGTTCCCGTCGGCTTCCAGAATATCCGCCTCAAGATGACGCTGGACACCGATGCATCCGATGAACAGTTGGCCACGTTGCTGCGCCTGACCGAGCGCTACTGCGTTGTCTACCAGACTCTCCTATCGTCGCCCACGGTGACCGTCACGCGACAGCGTGTTGACGCCTGAGGGCAGCGCCGTCAGCTGCTCACGCCTTGTCCCATCGACTATCCCAACACGCAACCCACCAACCCAATGAGGTGCCATGATGCATACAATGTTTGAGGAGAGCCCATCCCCTGGTTGCGCTTTGCACCCCGTTTTTGCGTAGATTCCACATCCTGGTAGAATGGATGTCGTCAGCGGCTCTCCTGCCATTCCACCTGTGGCAATCCCGGGATGTGGCGCGGCCCCCCAGTACCTTGTTGGATTTCACCGGTTCCATCGGCGCACTCCAGATGCGATCCAGAATGGCGGCCGGTGTTGCACAGCTACGGCCTCGCTGCAGCCCGGAAAATGACAGTCCGGCGTAATGACCATGGCAGAACGCGGCAACATGGCCCCCGGACAGAACCTCGTCGAATTCTGCGTGGATTCCTGCCGGGGGTGGTTACCCTTGTGCACTGTGAGCCACTCCAAACCAGCCAATCAAAAGGGATCATATGCCGATACCAAAAGTCATAGGACAACCTGAGTCGACCCAGCACCTCCTGATGGGCATCAATGCACTGGCGGATCTGTTGGCGCCGACGTTGGGGCCGGTGGGTGGCGTAGTGGCCAATCAGCGGGACCACCAGCGGCGCCCAGAGCTGCTGGACGATTCGGCCACCACGGTGCGCCGGATCCTGAACCTGGGCGATCCCCGGGCCGATGTGGGCGCCATGCTCATGCGCAGCCTGGTCTGGCGGGTGGTCCAGCGGGCGGGGGACGGCGGCGCCACGGCCGCTATCCTGGCCCGGGCCATGTACACCGAGGCCATTCGCCTCATCTCCGCGGGCGCCAACCCCATGCGCCTGGCCCGGGGCGTCAACCTGGCGGTGGACGCAGCCACCCAGGCCCTGAAGCAGCAGGCCCGCCCGGTGACCCACGAAAACGAGCTGGCCGCCGTGGCCCTCACCGTCATCCGGGAGCCCGCCCTGGCCGCCGTCCTGGGCGAGATGAGCTACCTCCTGGGGCCGGATGCCCACGTCACCATCGAAAAATACGTGGCCTCCTACCTCCAGCAGTTCTACCACCCCGGCGCCAACTACCGGGCCCAGATCGCCAGCATGTACCTCTACACCGATCCCATCCACAAGCGGGCCATCATCCCCGGCGGGCTCATCGCCCTGGTGGATGGCAAGCTGGAGAATGTGGACCAGATCGCAGCCCTCCTCAATGCCGCGGTCAAAGCCGGCAGCCGGGCCCTCACCATTGTGGCCGGCCACTTCAGCGAAGATGTCATCGGCGTGATGACGGCCAACTGTCAGGCTCAGGAAAAGGACGAGAAAAAGAGGCGCAACAAGCTGGCCCTGGTGGGCGCCAAGTTCAAGGATGTGGGCGAGGCCCGGCGGGCCGCCTACGATGACCTGGCCCTCCTCACCGGCGCCACCGTCCTGGGCCGGGGCTGGACCAAGCCCGTGGAGCAGGTCCAGCCTGAGGACCTGGGCAAGGTCCAGCGGGTGGAAGTGGACGCCGACGCCATCCACGTGGTGCCTGAATGGCAGACCTCTGCCCAGGCCCAGGCCAAGGTGGCGGAGCTACGGCGCCAGCTGGCTGCCATGCCCCTGGACGACGAGGATCGCCCGGTCCTGGTCAAGCGCCTCTCCGCCCTGAGCGGTGGCATGGGCGTCTTGAAGATCGGCGCCGAAAGCAAGCTGGACCGGGAAGTGCGGGCAGAAAACGCCGAGCGCACCCTGAAGGTGCTCTCCAAAGCCCAGCTCAGCGGTGTGGTCCCCGGAGGCGGCGCGGCCTACCTCCACTGCATTCCCGCCCTGGATGAGCTCCAGGCGGAGGACGACATGGCCTTTGGCGTGCAACTGGTGCAGCGGGCCCTGGTCGCACCTCTGCGCCAGATCCTGGAAAATGCCCACGTCTCGGCCCCCGGCGTGGTCATCGACCAGGTGCGGCAGGCCGGCCCCACCGCCACCTATGACGTCTTCAACAGCCAGGTGGTGGACGCCTTCGAGGCCGGCATCCTGGATGTGACCGACGTGCTCATCACCGTGCTGCAGACCGCAGCCAGCGGCGCCATGATGGCGACCACCACCGATACCATCGTCTACCACCGCAAGCCTCAGGAAGCGTTGAGTCCATAACCATGCCTATCATCCTGTCCCTTTCCAAAAATCAAGATACCCTCTGGGCCGCGGGGCCCGAAGGCCTGTTCCGCGTCACCGACGCCGGCCTGGAAGCGGTCCCCCAGCCCCAGGAACACCTCTACTGCTGCTGCGCCATCCACGACCGCATCCTGGTGGGCGGCCTGCCCCACGGCGTGGCCTACAGCCTGCAGATGGGGGAGAACTGGCAGGCCGGCTGGATGGACAACGTGGAGGCGCCCGTGGTGGCCCTGGCGCCCGATCCCCAGGTGGAGCAGAGCGGCGTCCTCCTGGCTGCCACCGACGGCGGAGGCATCCTGCGCACCACCAACCGGGGCCAACACTGGTACCTGCGCAACTTCGGCCTGCGCAGCTTCACCGTCCTGGCCCTGGCCTGGGCGCCGCCGGCCCCGGCCGACGCCTGGCCCCGCTGGCAGTACGTCTTCGCCGCCACCGAAGAGGGCGTCTACCATTCGCCCAACGGCGGCCGGGGCTGGAAGCGCAGCGAGTGCCCGGAGGCCATCTACCAGACCCTGGCCGTGGACCCGGATTTTCACCGGACGGGGGTGGTGCTGGCCGGCACCGAAGGGCAGGGCCTCTTCCGCTCCACCGATGCGGGCCACTCCTTCCAGCCCGTGCCCGACACGCCCGCCCAGGTCAACGCCCTGCTGGCCACGCCCACGGGCTGGCTCCTCAGCGACGAGAGTCAGCTCTGGCACTCTGCCGATGGCCTCCACTGGACGCCCATGCCCGGCAGCCAGGCCGCGCTGGTCTTCCTGGCCGACGGCGAACGAGTCTGGGCGGGCAACGATGAGGGCATTACCACTGTGGGGCTGGCTGTGGAGATCTAATCCATGCAGACCCTGATCCTCCAGGAACCTGGCCACTTCCGCCTGACCGAAACGGAACCGCCGCCCCAGCCCGGCCCCGGGGAGGCCCTGGTCCGGGTGCATCGGGTGGGCATCTGCGGCACCGACCTGCACGCCTTCCGGGGCCGGCAGCCTTTCTTCAGCTATCCCCGCATCCTGGGCCATGAGCTGGGCGTAGAGGTGGTCGCCCTGGGCCCTGCCACCGAGACGGCCTCGCCCGGCAACCTGGCCGTGGGCGACCGCTGCGCGGTGGAACCCTACCTGAACTGCGGCCGCTGTGGCGCCTGCCGCCGGGGCAAGACCAACTGTTGCGAGCGCCTCCAGGTGCTGGGCGTCCACGTGGATGGCGGCATGCGAGAGTTGCTGGTGGTGCCCGTCCACAAGCTCCACAAGTCGGAAACATTGCCCCTGTCGCATCTGGCGCTGGTGGAGATGCTCTGCATTGGCGGCCATGCGGTGCGGCGGGCCCAGGTGGAGCCCGGGGAGCAGGTGCTGGTCATCGGCGCCGGCCCCATCGGCCTCTCTACCATTCAGTTTGCCCAGATCGCCGGTGCCGAGGTGAGCGTGCTGGAGCTGAACCCTGGCCGCCTGGCCTTCTGCCAGGAGCAGCTTGGGGTGGCCCACGGCCTCGACGGCAGCGTGGATCCCGTGGATGCGCTGCGGGAACGGCTGGATGGCGAGCTGCCCACCGTGGTCTTCGACGCCACCGGCAACGTCCACTCCATGCAGCAGGCCTTCCAGCTGGTGGCCAACGGCGGCAAGCTGGTCTTTGTGGGCCTGGTCCAGGCGGACATCACCTTTCACGATCCAGAATTCCATCGCCGGGAGATGACCCTGCTCAGCAGCCGGAACGCCACCGGCGAGGATTTCCAGTTCGCCATCCGCATGTTGGAGGAGGGCCGCATCAACGTGGCCCCCTGGATTACTCACCACACCACCCCGCAGGAGCTACCGGCCGTCTTCCCCACCTGGCTGGCGCCGGAGGCGGGGGTGGTCAAAGCCATGCTAGATTTCTAGTAAATCCCGGCAGAAATTCGCCGATCGTATCCATCAGAGCTAGTGCGCCCAGAGGGCACCTGGGATTTCTGCCGTGGTATTTACGCCAGACTGTACTAGAGGAGACCATGAGCACCACATCCTTTTTGAGCCAGTTCTCCCTGGCCGGCAAGACCGCCGTGGTGACCGGCGGCACCGGCGTCCTGGGGGGCGCCATGGCCCGGGGACTGGCCGCCGCCGGCGCCCGGGTGGCCATCCTGGGCCGCCGGGAAGACAAAGCCACCGAAGTCGCCGATGCCATCCGGCGGGAGGGCGGGGAGGCCATGCCCCTGCCCGCGGATGTGCTGGACCGGGAGCGGTTGACCCAGGCCCGGGATAATCTCCTGGCCCGCTGGGAGACGGTAGACATCCTGGTCAACGCCGCGGGCGGTAACGTTCCCGATGCCACCGTGGTGGGCGATTTGACCTTCTTCGACCTGACGCCCGAGGCCTTCCGACGGGTGGTGGACCTGAACCTGTTGGGTACCCTGCTGCCCAGCCAGATTTTTGGTCAGGTCATGGCGGAGAAGGGCCAGGGCAGCATCGTCAACATCTCGTCCATGGCCGCCCAGCGACCCCTGACCCGGGTCATCGGCTACGCGGCGGCCAAGGCAGCCATCGACAACTTCACCCGCTGGTTGGCGGTGGAGCTGGCCACCAAATACGGCGAGGGTCTACGGGTCAACGCCATCGCGCCGGGCTTCTTCATCGGCGAGCAGAACCGGGCCCTTCTTCTCAACCCGGACAACAGCCTGACGCCCCGGGGGCAGACCATCATCGACCACACGCCCATGCGGCGCTTCGGCGAGCCCGAGGAGCTGGTGGGCACCCTGGTCTGGCTTTGCAGCGACGCCTCCCGCTTCGTGACCGGGATCGTGGTGCCGGTGGACGGCGGCTTCTCGGCCTTCGGGGGGGTGTAACGATGACCGAGCTCCTTCCCTGGTTGGACCAGGTGGAACTGGCGCCGCCCCTGGCCGAAGAGGCAGCCGCTGCTGTGGCGGGCGCCCTGGGGGAGCTGGCTCAAGGCCAGGTCTACCCCCGTTCCCTGGCCGCTGCCCATGGCGGTCTCTTTTTTCTGATGCGCCGGGGCCTGGACAAATTCCTGGGCTGCCTCAGCGCCGATGCCGGCCTGGGGCAACGCTTCACCGGACAGCACAGCCAGGTGCAGGTGGATGGGCGCACCCTCCAGCTCACCGTAGCGCCGACCACCGGGGCCAATGCCGCGGCCCTGCGGACCCTGCTGCCCTACCTGGTGGCCCGCCCTCTGGGGCTGCGTAAGTCCGCCGGCTGCGGTGACCGCCTGGGCCTGGCCACCCCCGGCCACATACGCGCCCTGCGGGCTACCTTCGGCCGGGATGAAGACGCCGCCATGGCGCCCATCTTCGCCCAGCAGTCCATCCGGGAAAATGCCCGCACCGGGCGCACCCCCCAGGAGGTCATGGACGACGCCATGTGGGGCGTCTTCCAGGAAGGGTGGCGCGCTGGCTTCGGCGCCGACGCCGATCACCTCAAGACCCTGGCGGACGTGGACATCTGCGCCGCGGCCGGCTATACCTTCTACACGGTGGATCCGGGCGATCATGTGGACGATGAAGCCAACACCGCGGCCTTCCCCGCGCTGGAGGCCAGGGTGGATGCCTTGCCCTGGGACGTGCTGGACAGCTCGCCGGCCGACCTGGCCGCGCGGCTGGCCGACCGCCCCATCGACCTGGGCACCCTGAAGGTGACCCTGGATCGGGAGACCCTGTGGCGCGCGGCGGCCAAGTATGGCCGGGCCGTAGCCCACACGGTGACCATGTACCGCCACCTGGCCGGGGCCATGGGCGAGCGCCCCTTCGAGTTGGAGATGAGTGTGGACGAGACCGCCACGGTCACTTCCCTGGCCGAACACGTCTACATCGCCGCCGAGCTCCAACGTCTGGGCGTGCGCTGCGTGAGCCTGGCCCCTCGTTACGTGGGCACCTTCGAAAAAGGGGTGGATTACATCGGCGACCTGGACGCCTTCGAGCAGTCCATCGCCCAGCATATGGCCGTCTCCCGGACCTTTGGCCCCTACAAGTTGAGCCTCCACTCCGGGTCGGACAAGTTCAGCATCTACCCCATCGCCAGCCGGGTGGCCGGCGACCTGGTCCATCTGAAGACCGCGGGGACCAGCTATCTGGAGGCCTTGCGGGCCATCGCGGCCATGGCGCCCGACCTCTTCCGCCAGATCGTGGCCTTTGCCCGGGAGCGCTACCCCACCGACCGGGCTTCCTACCACGTCTCCGCCGAGCTGGAGAAGATGCCCGACATCGCCGGCTGGCCCGATGACCGCCTGCCCGAACTGTTGAACGATTTCCACGCGCGGGAGATCCTGCACGTGACCTTTGGCTCGGTGTTGAACCATCCTCCCTTCCGGGAGCCGTTCTTCACCGCGCTGCGCACCCATGAGGAAACCTACAGCGAAATGCTGGAGCGCCACTTCTGTCGACATTTCGCGCCATTCGCAGGGTAACTGGGGCTATCACGGCCGGGAACATCCGTCCGTGGTAGCCAGGGAGCCAATCCACCATGGAATCGGTCAAGACCATGCCCAGCGCCGGAACTGCCCCGGTGCCGCCGCCCGCCTTCCACGTGATGATGAAGCCGCGTGGCGCTATCTGCAACCTGGATTGCAAGTACTGCTACTTCCTCTCCAAGGAGGCCCTCTACCCGGGCAGCCGCTTCCGCATGGGCGAGGATCTGCTGGAGGAGTACACCCGCCAGTACATCGAAGCCCAGCAGGTGCCGGAGGTGACCTTTGCCTGGCAGGGCGGTGAGCCCACCCTGATGGGGCTGGACTTCTTCAAGCGGGCGGTGGAGCTCCAGCAGAAGTACCGCAAGCCGGGCATGCGCATCTACAACGCCTTCCAGACCAACGGCGTGCTCCTCAACGACGACTGGGGACGCTTCTTCCACGAGCACGACTTCCTCATCGGCATCAGCATCGACGGGCCGGAGGATATCCACGACTTCTACCGGGTGGACAAGGGCGGCCAGCCCACCTTCCGCCGGGTGATGGCCGGCCTGGAGATCCTGAAGAAGCACCGGGTGGAGTTCAACGTCCTCACCACCGTCCACGCGGCCAACGCCCCCCATCCCCTGCGGGTCTATCGCTTCCTGCGGGACGAGGCTGGCGCTCGCTTCATCCAGTTCATCCCCATCGTGGAGCGGGACAACGGCACCGGCTTCCAGGAGGGGGACCGGGTCACCGAACGTTCGGTCACCGGCCGCCAGTATGGTGAGTTCCTCTGCGCCATCTTCGACGAATGGGTACGCCGGGATGTGGGCCGGGTCTTCGTCCAGATCTTCGACGTGGCGTTGGCGGCCTGGTCCGGCCATCGGCCCGGCCTCTGTGTCTTCGAAGAGACCTGCGGCAATGCCCTGGCCCTGGAGCACAACGGCGATCTCTACTCCTGTGACCACTTTGTGGAGCCCAACTACCGCCTGGGCAACATCCAGGAGATTCCCCTGGTGGAGATGGTGGCTTCGCCTCAACAGCGCCAGTTCGGCCTGGACAAGCGGGAGACCTTGCCTCGCTACTGCCGGGAGTGTGAAGTGCGCTTCGTCTGCAACGGCGGCTGCCCCAAGAACCGCTTCATCACCACGCCCGACGGCGAGCCCGGCCTGAACTACCTGTGCGAAGGCTATCGGCTCTTTTTCAACCACATCGACCGGCCCATGCGCATCATGGCCGCGGAGCTGCAGGCCCACCGGCCGCCGGCCAACGTCATGGGCATCCTGGCCCGGGAGGAGGCGGAGCTGCAGCGGCGCCTGGCCCGGGCCCAACGCAACGATCCCTGCCCCTGTGGCAGCGGCCGCAAGTTCAAGCACTGCCATGGCCGCGGGGTAAAGGTCGCTTCCAGAAGCTGACATCCATCGAAAGGAACATTGCCTGCCATGAAAGTCATCCAGGTCGGCATCGGAGGCATGGGCGGTACCTGGCTGCGGGCTGTGCTGGCCTCGCCCCATGTGACCTTTGCCGCGTTGGTGGAAGTGAACGACGCCATCGCCGCCCAGCAGGTGGAGAAGTTCGGGCTCCAGGGTGTGCCGGTCTTCAAGTCCCTGGACGAAGCTTTGAAGCAGGTGGAAGCCGACGGGGTCATCAACGTAACGCCGCCCCAGTTTCACAAAGAGATCTCCCTGATCGCGCTGGAGGCCGGCCTGCCCGTGCTGTCGGAAAAGCCCCTGGCCGACACCCTGGAGTCCGCCCTGGCCATCGTGGAGAAGTCCACGAGCACGGGGGTGCTCCACATGGTGGCCCAGAACTACCGCTACCGCCGGGCCACCCAGACCCTGAAGCGGGCCCTGGCCACGGAGGATCTGGGTCCCATCGGCTCGGCCACGGTGGAGTTCTTCCGGGGGCCCCACTTTGGCGGCTTCCGGGAAGAGATGGCCTACCCCCTGATCATCGACATGTCCATCCACCACTTTGATCTCATGCGTTTCTTCCTGGAGAAGAACCCGGTGGCTGTCTACGGCAAGAGCTGGAACCCGCCGTGGAGCTGGTTCAAGGGGGATGCCTCCGCCGCTGTCACTTTGGAGTTTGCCGACAACGTGGTCATCTCCTACACCGGCTCCTGGTGCTCCCAGGCCCGGGAGATCAGCTGGAACGCCAACTGGCGCTTCGAGTGCGCCCGCGGGGTGGTGGTCATGGAGGATGATCAGGTCTACATCCAGCGTACGGGCCAGGAGCCGATTCAGGTGGAGCCGGTGGCCATGCCCCTGGAAGGCCAGGACTACCTGCTCCAGGAGTTCTACCAGGCTGTCACCCAGGGCACCACGCCGGCCACCACCTGCCAGGACAACATCAAGTCCCTGTCCATCGTCTTCGACGTGGTCCGCTCCTTCGAGACGGGCCAGGTCGTCCAGAGTTCTGCGTGACGGGCAATACCGATCGCCGAATCAAGCGGCACAGTAGGTCACGTTGTCATGCGTGACCGCGTGTCCGGTAGGGAAACCGGACCTACGGAATCATGGGCGCCACTCCCTCCGCCAATGGGCAACCATCGTGAAGTGCTGAAACCGTTACCATCGCACTGTTACTAGACATAGGAGGAAAATCATGCCACGACCTGTGACCTTATTCACCGGACAGTGGGCCGATCTGCCCCTGGAGACCCTGGCCCAGAAGGTCAGTGAGTGGGGGTTTGACGGCCTGGAGCTGGCCTGCTGGGGCGACCATTTTGAGGTGGACAAGGCCCTGGAAAAGGACAGCTACGTGCGGGAAAAGCGGGATCTGTTGGAGAAGTACAACCTGAAGTGCTTCGCCATCAGCAACCACCTGGTGGGCCAGTGTGTCTGCGACCCCATCGACAACCGGCACAAGGCCATCCTGCCGCCCCGCCTCTGGGGGGACGGCGATCCCGAGGGCGTGCGCCAGCGGGCTGCCGAGGAGATGAAAAACACGGCCAAAGCTGCCAAGTTGTTTGGCGTGGACGTGGTCAATGGCTTTACCGGCAGCAGCGTCTGGGCCAAGCTCTACTTCTTCCCGCCCACCAGCCAGGCGGACATCGACGCCGGCTACCAGGACTTCGCCGACCGCTGGATTCCCATCCTGGACACCTTCCAGGAGCAGGGAGTCAAGTTCGGCCTGGAAGTTCACCCCACCGAGATCGCCTACGACATCATCACCTTCGAGCGGGCCCTGAAGGCCGTCAACAACCACCCGGCCTTCGGCATCAACTTCGACCCCAGCCACCTGATCCACCAGTTCATCGACCCGGTGGAGCTGATCAACGCCTTCCCGGATCGGATCTTCCACGTCCACGTGAAGGACTCCCGGGTGCAGCTCACCGGCCGCAACAGCATCCTCTCCTCCCACCTGGACTTCGGCGACCATCGCCGGGGCTGGGACTTTGTCTCGCCCGGCCATGGCGACGTTCGCTGGGATCCCATCATCCGGGCGCTGAACCGGATCGGCTACCAGGGTCCCCTCTCCATCGAGTGGGAGGACAGCGGCATGGACCGGGAGTTCGGCGCGCAGGAGGCGCTGCAGGTGGTGCGCAAGGCCGACTTTGCCCCGTCGGCCGTGGCCTTTGACGCCGCCTTCGCCAAGGAATAGCCCCACGGGTCGTAGGGGTGTCGCTGGAATCAGAAAACAACAGATACTCTCAAACAAGGAGATGATCCCATGGCAGAAGGATCCGGTTTCACCTCCATGGCAGCCGGCCGCACCGAGGGGCAGGCCCCTGAGATCGGTGTTGGCATGCTGGGCTACGCCTTCATGGGCAAGGCCCACAGCAACGCCATGCGCAAGATTCCGTACATGATGTACCCGCCGCCGGCCATCCCCAAGCTGGTGGGCATCTGCGGCCGCAACGAGGAAGCCGTGGCCGAGGCGGCCAAGCGCTTCGGCTACGCCCACTACTACACCGACTGGCGGGAGATGCTGGCCAACGACGAGATCCAGCTCTTCGACAATGGCGGCCCCAACGACGCCCACGCCGAGCCCTGCATCCAGGCCGCCCAGGCAGGCAAGCATATCCTCTGTGAAAAGCCCCTGGCCCGCACGGCCGAGGAGGCCAAGACCATGCTGGACGCGGTCCAGAAGGCCGGCATCAAGCATATGGTGGCCTTCAACTACCGTTTCGTCCCCGCCATCCGCCAGATCCGGATGCTGGTGGACAGCGGCCTGCTGGGCCAGATCTACCACTTTCGGGCCGTCTACCTGCAGGAATGGGTCATGCCCCACTACAACCTGCCCATGATCTGGCGCCTCCAGAAGAAGGTGGCCGGCAGCGGCGCGCTGGGCGACCTGGGCGCCCACATCATCGACCTGGGCCGCTATCTGGTAGGGGAAATCAGCTCGGTGAGCGCCATGACCAAGACCTTCATCAAGGAACGGCCCTGGCCCGACGGCACCATGGGCACGGTGGATGTGGACGACGCCTTCGCCGCAGTGGTGGAGTTCGAAAACGGTGCCCTGGGAACCCTGGAGGCGACCCGCTTTGCCGCCGGCCGCAAGAACAGCCAGGTGATCGAGATCAACGCCGAGAAGGCCAGCATCCGCTTCAACCTGGAGCGGCTGAATGAGCTGGAGGTCTTCTGGGTGGGCGAAGAGCCCAAGGAAACCCAGGGCTTCCACAACGTGCTGGTCTCAGAGCCCTACCATCCCTGGTGGGAGAACTGGTGGCCCCAGGGGCACATCATCGGCTGGGAGCACACCTTCGTCCACGAGATCACCCACCTGTTGGACTGCATCGTCAACGACAAGCCTGTCGCGCCCATCGGCGCGGACTTTGAGGACGGCTACCGGGCCGCGGTGGTCTGCGACGCCATCCTGGAGTCGGCCGAGAACAAGCGCCAGGTGGACTGCAAGTACTGAGGTTCAGGTTTCCAGACCGAAATGCAGGGGGGCGGCAGTTCATCTGCGAACTGCCGCCCCTTCACCTGCCTGGGTCCTGAGGACAGCGGTCGGCTGGGAGCCACCTCTACAGGTCTGGCACCATTGTGCGGCCGGAGACCGCACCTACGGCAAGGGCCGCCTGTGCGTTTGGATACAACGGGACGTAGGGCGGGCCTCTGGCCCGCCAGCGGTGGCCGGATCGCTGGGGTGCCAGCGTTTGTCGGGGCCTGGGGACAACGGGCGAGCACGGGGGGCCCCCCTACCACACTATGCCTTCCCGCTCCGGGCTGCCTGGATGGCGTTCTCCACCACCCGCAGCCGGTCGAAGTTGGGCAATTTCAGGTAATGGGCCGCCGCCTGGAGCATGGCTTCCTGGGGGATGAGACCGATGAGTTCGCTGCGGTCGACGGCGGTGCCATGTTCGGCGGCCAGGCGGCTCACCGCATCCATCACCACGTGGAGGGGCGTCCGGGTGTAATCCACCAGGTTCATGCTCACCTGGGCCTGGCCGTCCACCAGCAGGCCCATGGCCTTCACCGCGGGGAAGCCGCCGCTGCTCTCCCGGATGGCCCGGGCAATGGCCTTGGCCACCTTCACATCGTCGGTCTGCAGGTAGAAGTTGTAGGCAATGAGGAACGGCCGTGCCCCCACGATGACCGCCCCGGCCGGGCCCACCTGGGCCGGGCCAAAGTCCGGCTGCCGTTCGGGCAGGTGAATCTCCTCCACCAGCTTTTCAAATTCGCCCCGGCGCACATCGGCCAGGTTGCGCCGTTCCGGGCGGGTGGCGGCCGCTTCGTATAGGTAGACGGGCAGGTGTAGCTCCTCGCCGATGCGCCGGCCCAGGTCCCTGGCCAGCGCCACACAGCCCGCCAGGTCGATGTTCTGGATGGGGATGAGGGGAACCACGTCGGTGGCCCCCAGGCGCGGGTGGGCACCCCGATGCTGGAACATGTCGATCAGGGACGCCGCCCGTTCCACCGCCCGGTACAGCCCCTCCACCACCGCGTCCGGCGGCCCGGCGATGGTGACCACTGTGCGGTTGTGATCGCTGTCGCTGCTCCAGTCCAGCAGCAGGACGCCCGGCACCTGGATCGCCTGGAGGATGGACTGGACCACCTCTGGACGGCGGCCTTCGGAGAAGTTGGGGACAGCTTCGATGAGTACATCTTCTGCCCCGCGATTGAGGTCTTCTCGGTCGTGTTGGACGTTCACAGTTCTTCCTTTCTCCCTGGATTGACTTGCGATTTTTGCGAGACACCGCCACCACGTCGCAGGCATAGCTCCGAGCTGCATATGCGTCGTCGCCCCTGCATCCGTCCGGGGCTGGCGACATGGGGCGGGCCCCCGTGCCCGCCCCTACGGGAACCGGCGCACCTTCCGGTCCTGGCGACACCGAACATGGGGCCGGATGAACCGGCCGATCTGGCAAGATATGGTATCATAGCAGCCATGAAACCGGCGATAGAGACCTGCTACTCCGTGTACAAACCCGACGATGCCCGTTGGGATCGCTTTATGTCCAGCCATCCCGCCGCCCACTTCCTGCAGAGCAGCCGGTGGCGCTGCCTGAAGAGCCGCTTTGGCTGGTGGGGTGCGTGTGTGGCGGTGGGCGATCCAGATGGTACCCTGCGGGCCGGGGCCTCCGTGCTGTTCCGGCGGATGGCCGGCCTGACTCTGGCCTATGTGCCCCGGGGGCCCGTGACCGATTGGACCGACCCGGCCCTCACCGCCGCCCTCCTGGCTGCGCTGGAAACATGCTGCCGCCAACACCGGGCCGCTGT
Organism: Litorilinea aerophila; assembly: GCF_006569185.2. NCBI lineage: Bacteria > Bacillati > Chloroflexota > Caldilineae > Caldilineales > Caldilineaceae > Litorilinea > Litorilinea aerophila. The sequence goes on from NZ_VIGC02000003.1 coordinate 35,764, forward strand.
GCTCAAGATCGAGCCGGGCCTGGTGGATACACCTGAGCACCGCGCCCTGCTGGCGGGCCAGGGCTTCCAGCCCAGTCAGCACACGGTCCAGCCCCGCAGTACCATCGTCCTGGACATCCAGGGCGAGGAGGAGGCCATCCTCCAACGGATGAAGAGCAAGTGGCGCTATAACATTCGCCTCGCCGCCCGCAAAGGGGTGACGGTCCGGGAGGCCACCCGGGCGGACCTGCCCCACATCCACGCCCTGATGGCCGAGACCGGCGAGCGGGACGGCTTTGGCGTGCATGCACCTGAGTACTACACGGCTGCCTTTGACCTCTTCGTGCCCGAGTCCGGCGTCTTCCTTCTGGCCGAATACCAGGGAGAGCCCCTGGCCGCCATTGTGGTATTGTTGAGCGGCGACACCGCCTACTACGTGTGGGGGGCCAGCAGTAACCGGGAGCGCAACCGCATGCCCAACCACGCGCTCCAGTGGGCTGCCATCCGGTGGGCGCGGCAGCGGGGCGCCCGCCGTTACGACCTGTGGGGCATCCCCGATGAGCTGGGCCAGGTGGCCTATGGGCTGGATGGGGGGCGCGGCCAGCCTGTCCCTGCCGAACAGTTGCCCGTGGATCTGGAACAGTTGCCCGGTGAAGGGCTGTGGGGCGTCTACCGCTTCAAGCAGGGGTTCGGGGGCCACGTGGTCCGCTGGGTTGGCGCCTGGGACCGGCCCTTGCAGCCCGTGGGGGCCCGGCTCTACCAGGCGGGTGTGGCCCTCCAGGGGGCACGCCTGGCCGTAGCCCGGAAGGGAATCCGCCAGGAAGGCATGGCGCTGCTCCGTCGCCACATGCCGCGTAGCCCAGGGCTCTCTACACGGGTGGTGCCGGTGACCGACCCGGTGCGCTGGCGCTGGGTGCTGGCCAACTTGCCGGATCCCCACGTGCTCCAGAGCTGGGAGTGGGGAGAGGTCAAACGCCAGACCGGCTGGAACGCCGGTCGTTTTGTGTTGACGGGGGAAGGGGATCGTCCCCAGGGCGCCTTCCAGTTTCTCTGGCGCCAGCCGCTGCCCTTTCTCCCCCTGCGCATCGGCTATGTGCCCAAGGGGCCCCTGCTGGACTGGGAGGAGCCGGGTTTGGTCGACATCCTGTTGGGCCAGGTGGAGGCGGTGGCTCGCCAGCATCGATGCCTGCTGGTGAAGATCGATCCCGACGTGCGGGAGGACAGGCCCGCCGGCCAGCAGCTGATCCGGACCCTGCGCCGGCGGGGGTGGCGCTTCAGCCAGGAGCAGATCCAGTTCAAGAACACGGCCTATACGGACCTCCGGCCGGATGAGGCAGAACTGCTGGCCCAGATGAAGAGCAAGTGGCGCTACAACATTCGGCTGGCCGAGCGCCGGGGCATCGAAATTCGCCAGGGCGGGGCGGCGGATTTGCCCGCTTTCTATGCCCTCTATGCCGAGACGGCCCGGCGGGATGGGTTTCTGGTGCGGCCCTACGCTTACTACGAGACGGCCTGGCTGACCTTTTTGCAGGCCCAGGCCGATGCCCAGAACCCGGCCGGAGGTGTGTTGCTGCTGGCCGAACACCCAGAAGAAACAGAGCCCCTGGCCGGCGTCTTTCTCATGCGGTACGGCGAGCGATGCTGGTACTTCTACGGCGCCAGCAGCAGCCGCCGGCGGCGGGATATGCCCAACTATCTCCTCCAGTGGGAGGCCATGCGCTGGGCCCGGCAAGAGGGATGCACCTGGTACGATTGGTGGGGGGCGCCCACCTGCCTGGACGATCCCGACGATGCTATGCAGGGGGTCTGGTATTTCAAGCAGGGATTTGGCGCCGAATTCCAGCCCCATGTGGGCGCCTGGGACTACGCCGTGCAGCCGTGGCTCTACCGGCTCTACGTCCAGGGCATGCCCTGGCTGCTGGCTCTGATGCGCTGGCGGGGCCGCCAGACGACCTGAGCCCGGGGCCGGTCAGTGGGTTCGGTGGCCGTTGGCCGCCTTGCGCAGGGCCTCGATCAGGTCCGGGAGCCGAACGGGCTTGCCCACGTGGTCGTCCATCCCCGCTTGCAGACAGGCCTCCCGGTCGCTGGTCAGGACGCTGGCGGTCATGGCGATGATGTAGGGCTGGCGCTCGCCGGGCAGGCGGGTCCGGATCTGCCGGGTGGCTTCCAGACCGTCCACCTCGGGCATGTGGACATCCATGAGGATGACATCGTACGACTTCCTGGAGAGGGCCGCCAGCACCTCGGCACCGTTGGCGGCCACGTCGGCCCGATAGCCCATCCGGCGCAGGAGCTGAAGGGCCACCTTCTGGTTCACCAGGTTGTCCTCGGCCAGCAGGATGTTGAGGGGGTGTTGGTTGGCCAGGGTCGCCGGCAGACTCTGCGCCGGAGATGTGGCTGAGGATGTGGCCGGACGCTTCGCCGGCTGACTCTCCCGGACGGCGCACAGGGCCTGGAAGAGCGGGGCTGCCTTGATGGGTTTGGTCAGCACCGTCTCGTGCCCGTCCGGGGCATTTTCTCCCTGGTTCCCTGCCTGGCCCACGGCGGAGTATCGGATTATGGTTATCCCCTGGGGTGAAGTTTCCTGTTGTAATCTCTCGCTCAATTCCAGGCTGTTGATGCCAGGTAGCTGCCCGTCCAGCAGGGCCACGTCGTAGCCCTGGGGCGCCTCCCGAAGCTGTTGTAGGGCCAGCTCGCCATCGGCACAGGCATCCACCCGGCACCCCCAGCTCTGCAAGAGACGTTGTAAGATAGCCCGTTGGGTGGCATTGTCTTCCACCACTAACACCCCCAGGCTGGCCAGCCGTTCCCGGGCCTGATGGGGCTGAATGGCCGTGACAGGGGCTTCGTCTGCTTGGGCGGCAGCCGTGTCCTGGGCCAGGTGGGGCGACTTGATGAGGAAGTGGAAGACCGTGCCCACCCCCTCCTGGCTTTCCACCCACATGCGCCCGCCCATGAGCTCGGCCAGGCGCTGGCTGATGGTCAGGCCCAGGCCTGTGCCGCCGTAGCGGCGGGTGGTGGAAGCATCCACCTGGGAGAAGGATTTGAAGAGGCGCTTGAGGCGATCCCGGGGGATGCCGATGCCCGTGTCCCGCACCGAAAAGTGGAGGATATGGCCCTCGCCGCTATCGACGGCGTTCACCGTGACCACGATCTCTCCCTGGTCGGTGAATTTAAAGGCGTTGCTGATCAGGTTCAACAGAATCTGTCGCAGCCGGTTGGGATCGCCCACCACCGTCTCCGGCACGCCGGCCTCCAGCTCATAGCAGAGGTCCAGGCCTTTGCGGGCCACCTGGGGTGCAAACAGGTCCAGGACATCCTCTACACAGCCCCGGAGGGAAAAGGGAATCCGCTCCAGTTCCAGATGGCCAGCCTCGATCTTGGAGAAGTCCAGGATGTCGTTGATGACGGCCAGCAGGGCTTCCCCGCTGGAGCGAATAATCTCCAGGAAGTCCCGCTGTTCCGGGGACAACCGGGTATCCAGCAGCAGAGTGGTCAGGCCGATGACTGCGTTCATGGGTGTGCGGATCTCATGGCTCATGTTGGCCAGGAAAGCCGTCTTGGCCCGGGCAGATTCCTCGGCAGCCTCCTTGGCCTGCTGGAGCAACTGCTGGGCCGCCCGGCTTTCGGTGATGTCTCGCAGCACCAGCAGGGAACCGGTGGACGTCTGCTCCTTTTGCAAGGGCGTGACCCGTACATCATACCAGCGGGTTCCGGGGCCTTGACCCATGGCCAGCTGGCCGGTGGTGTCATCCTGGATGGGGTAGCCTTCGAAGAAGGGGACGCGGTCGATGGGGCGACCCAACAGACTGTGGAGGCTGGTCTGGAGGATCTGTTCGGCGGCGGGGTTCATGTCCACGATCCGGCGCCGGGCATCCAGCACAATCACGCCGTCGGTCATGCTGCGGAAGACCGTCTCCCGGGCCACGGGCGTGATGTCCAGGATGCGGTAGCGGAAGAGGCCCCAGGCCACCAACAGGATGCTGGCGCTGAAGGTGTACGGACCCGGGTCGCCCGTCCGGGCCAGGATGCCCACCTGGTTCAGGTAGAGGATGTCCCCGATCCAGGGGATGAACATGGCGATGAGGAAGAGAAGGCTCTGGCGCCGGTAGTAAAAACCATCCCCCCGCCGGATATTGTCGATCAGGATCAGGCCGCTGATGGCCACCAACAGGTAGCAGTAGCCGAGGTAGGCCAGCAAGGCAGGTCCGTACTGGAAGTCCAGGATGGTGAGTTCCCCCTCTCGAAAGAGGACATATCCCCTGGCGACCAGGCCGTGATGGGGGTTGGTCCACAGGAGGAAGATCATCACCAGGGTCGGCACCGCCAATGCGCCGTAGGCCCACCGGGGCAGGCGATGGTCGAAGCCGGAGAACTGGAGCACAAAGACGAACCAGAGGATGGCCACCCCGGTAAACGAGAGTACGGTCAGCCCGTGCCAGGCCGCCTTGACCGCCAACTCGTGGGAGTAGGCCTGGACGATATAGGCCAGAATGCCCACGGCCAGGGTGGCGGTCAGATAGGCAAAGGTGCGCGAGCCGATGACGGCGCGCTGGGGCCAGGCATAGAGGGTGAGGGTGATGGAGATAACCGCGCCCATGAGGAGCGGCAGCAACAGGAGAGAGACTTGCCCGCTCATGCAATCGGTTTCCTGTTTGCGCAATGATGGAAATGAGAACGTTGGGATAAAGTCACGTGTCGGTCAGCGTACACCTGTCATCTTTGTAAACGGCTGCTCCTTTTGCCGCCATTGTACCCCAAATCTCCGGTCCGAGGTAACGACAAATGGCGATGCCAGACTGCCACAAAAGACGGAAATGCCGGCTTCATCCGGAAGCGGAAAGCCGCGTTGTACAGGTATCTGGGGTTTGCGGGGCAGTTGCCAGCCGATGGGCCCTTGGAGTAGAATGGCAGGATAGTACACGCCTGGGAATCCCCTTGCCGTTGGATCGGTTGCCGCGATGAACGAGGAAACCCTACCCGACTCTACCCTGGATGAACTCCGCCGCCTGGCCGGGGAAGGCATGGTACTGCCCACCTGGCTGCGCAACAGCACCGAGCTGTTGACCCGGGCCTCCGATGAGTCCCTGCCCCTCCCAGCGCGGCTGACCGCGTTGGGCGCCTTTGCTCGCGCCCTGGACGAGCTGTTCGTGGTCCATCTGCCCGGCCTCACCCGGGCGGGCGCATCCGGCGGCGCGGATGACCTGCAGCTGGCTGCGGCCCTGCCGGGCCGGGTGCGCCTCTTGGTGACCCAGGCGGCCCGGCTGCTGGAGTTTTCCCTGCTGCCCGCACTCCAGCAGCATGGCTTCCGCATCCTCCCCGTCAGTCAGCTTACTCCGGCCCAGCAGGGCTGGCTTCACAGCTACTTCTCCACCCGGGTCTACCCCTTGTTGACCCCCCTGGCTGTGGATCCGGGCCACCCCTTTCCGTTCATCAGCAGCGACAGCCTGAACCTGCTGGTGCAGATGCGAAAGCCGGGTGTGAGCCCCTACGAAGGGGGAAGCCTCTTTGCCCGGGTGAAGATTCCCCGGATCACCCCCCGGCTGCTCAAGCTGCCGGCCGAACTGAACGACCCCGTGGGCTCGGGGCCTGCCGCGCAAATTTGCGTCTGGAGCGGTGACCTGGTACGCCATTTCGTGTACCAGCTCTTTCCCGGCATGCCCATCCAGCGGGTTCACTACTTCCGGCTGCTGCGGGCACAGCCGCCCAATGGCCTCGCGACCTCCCTCAACGGCTCCCCGGCCCGTCCCCGCCGCCTCTCCTTTCAGCCGGTAGTCCGGCTGGACGTGGAGGAGGAGATGGCGCCGGCCATGCTCAGCTGGCTGGTAGATCACCTCCACGTGCCCATGACCAACGTCTTCCGCTATACCCTGCCCCTGGAGCTCATGTGCCTGGGCCATTTCGCTGAGTTTGCCGCCCGTTGCCTGGCCGGCCGTCAGCCCTGAGGGATAGGGGCTGAACAGCCCCATTTCAATAAAATTTTAGGTATTTTGAATAAATTTTTCGGGGTTGACAACCTGAAAATTTATTTGTATACTAGCATACAGTTCTGCGGTAAACGTTTACCCCCAGGTTCCTAAATCCTTTCTGTCTGGCCAATTTCAGGTTTGCCTATGCCCGTCACCCTGGAGGAGATCGCGCGCGCGGCCAATGTCTCCATCGCCACCGTCTCCCGAGTCTTGAATAACAGTGACCACCCGGTGAGCGAGCGAACCCGGCAGCGCATCAAGCGGCTGGCGGCGGAGATGGGCTATCGGCCCAACTGGATGGCCCGCAGCCTGCGCACCGACCGCACCCATACCATCGGCATCATCGTAGATGACATCGTCACGCCCTTCAGCCCGCTGATTGTCCGCGGGGTGCAGGATGTGTTGACCCGTCATGAGTACCTGGGGCTGGTGGTGAACACCGACCGCAGCCAGGCCCTGGAGAAGGACGCCATCGCCACCCTGATCAGCCGGCCGGTGGATGGCTTCGTCTTTGTGGAGTCAGTCTATCGCAAGGTCACCGACGAGCTGGAGCGCTCGGGCAAGCCCTACGTCTTTGTCCACCGCCTCTTCGATTCCTCCATCCAGAATTCGGTGGTGCCGGACGACTACAACAACGCCGCCCTGGCGGTCCGCCACCTGTTGGGGCTGGGCCATCAGCGCATTGCCCACATCCGGGGGCCAGAGGGCTGGCACCCGGCGGAGCGGCGGCTGGCAGCCTACCTGGATGAAATGGCCGCAGCCGGTCTTCACCCCGATCCGGCCTACGTCCAGCTTAGCACCTGGGAGGCACCCGGTGGCTACGAGGCCTGTCGGCAGCTTCTGGCCCTGCCCGAGCGGCCCACGGCCATCTTCGCGGCCAACGACTGGATCGCTTTGGGCGCGATCTACGCCATCCAGGATGCCGGCCTGCGGGTGCCTCAGGACATTGCTGTAGTGGGCTACGACAATCAGGAGTTCACCGGACGAGTTCGTCCGCCCATCACCACGGTCAGCCTGCCCGCGTACCGGATGGGCATGCGGGCAGCGGAGATCTTGTGGGAGAAGCTTGAAGGCGCCCAGGGAGATGTGGACGAAGAAAAGGTCCCTGGCCGGCTCTACGTGCGTTCCTCCTGTGGGGGCAATCCGAACCCGCCGCGCTGGACCAGTACGTCGCCAACGGCGGATGCCTTCCCCCACGAGCGCTTCGTGCCCCGCTGCCGGGAGGATGGGTGAGAGAAAAAGGGCAGGGACCTGTCGCGATCTTGGCGGATGGGACAGGTCCCTGCGGGGAAGTGGCGCTGAAACCAGGGACGATCCCGGTCGGGGTGGATGCCCCGGCCGTGGGCCGTCTCCTGGTTCAGCCCTCCGATTGTATCACTGGACTGGCCGGCGACAAAACCTGGCCGAATAATTGGGCGGTTGCCCCTCTGGGGGCGACTGTGGTTCGTTGCCGCGGGTATGCTGCCAGTCTGGGCATCTGCTCCCTTTTTGGGGATATCCCCTCTGCCTCCTGACCGCCGTCATGGCCCTTAGGCGGTGGTCCCTGCCTGGTCGATTGTCCGGGCTGGGATGCCAAGAGGCGGCGCCGGATGCAGGGGTGGGTTGTTTTGGGTTTCTACCCGTTTACCTTTCACCACATCGGAGGATGAAGCGATGAATACCCGGAAGCTGTCTCGACGAACGTTCCTGCAGATGACCGGCCTGGCCGTAGCCGGGTCAGCTCTGGTTGCCTGTTCCCCGGCACCTGGTGCCGGCAGCCAGACGGGCGCCCAGGCGGGCGCTGCCCAGGAAGTGGTTGAAATCTCGTTCATGGGCTGGGGTAACCCGGGCGAGGATCAGGGGGTGCGCAATGCCATCGCCAAGTTTGAGGAAGAAACCCCCGGCATCAAGGTGAAGTGGCTCCACACGCCGGAGAATTACCAGGAGAAATTCCTGGCCAACGTGGCCGCCGGCACGCCGCCCGACACGGCCTTCATCGGCAGCGGCGACTTCCGCACCTACGCCCGGGACGGCCTGCTGTTGGACATCACCGACAAGCTGGAGGCAGATCCCCTCTTGGGGGCGGAAGACTACTTCATCCAGCCCCAGGAGCGGGATCGCTGCACCTACCAGGGCCGCTGGTATGGGATCGGCTCCTGCTGGGTGGCGCCCCATCTCTACGTAAACGTGGACATCTTTGAGGCGGAAGGCATCGAGCCGCCCAGCAACGACCCCGATGAGGCGTGGACCTGGGACTACTTCCTGGAGGTGGCCCGGCAGTTGACGGTGGACGCCAACGGCAACCATCCAGGCGACAGCGGCTTCGACGTGGAGAACGTGGAACGCTGGGGCGTCCACTGGCCCACCTGGTGGATCCCCCTTCACGCCGCCATCACATCCAACAAGGGCGATTGGATCGACCCGGACACCCAACTGTTGATCCTGGATCAGCCGCCGGCCATCGAAGCCATCCAGGCCATCGCTGACCTGATGCTGGTCCACCAGGTGATGCCCCAGTCCACCGTGATGGAGAGCCTGGGCATGAGCAATACCCAGATGTTGGACACGGGCAAGCTGGCCATGGCCGTGGATGGCTCCTGGGCGCTGGACTGGATGAAGGAAATCGAGTCTACCCTGGGCACGGGTGTGCTGCCCATGATGGTGGAGCCAGCCACCAATATGCAGGCCCATCTCCACAGCGCCCTGGCGGCTACGAAACACCCCGAAGAGGCCTGGCAGTGGGTTCGCTTCCTCTCCACCCCCTTCTACCAGACCCAGTTCTGCCGCACCGGTCTCTGGCTGCCCAGCCAGACGGCGCTGCTGACCGAGGAAGGGCTGAAGACCTGGATCACCGAAGGCGTACACCCGCCCGAGTACGAGAAGATCGCCACCGAATACCTGCCCCGCTTTGGCCATGTCCTTTACATGCCGCCCGGCTATCCCAAGGTGGACGCCATCATCACCCCGGCGCTGGACGCGGTCTGGGTGGGTGACATGACCGCCGAGGAGGCCCTGACCCAGGCGGTGCCAGATGCCAACGCCATCCTGAGCGAAGAGCTCTCCCGGAGCTGACCCCGTGGATCGGGGCGGACAGGGTGGCCGGATGCCGGGGCGGGCGCCAGGCCGTCCGGCTCCCCTGTCCCGTGGCCCCCTGTTCCCTGACGCCATGAGAACCCTGCGCGGGAAGGAGGACGCCGTTCCATGACTGCCATCACCCACTGGATCCATCGCCTGTCCCCCCAGACGCTGGCCGGCAGGCGCACGTTGGTGGGCTACATCTTCATTTCGCCCTTCATTTTGGGCTTCCTGCTCTGGTTCCTGCTCCCGGCCGTCACGGCCCTCTGGCTGGCGGTGAACGACTGGAACCTGATCCGACCGCCCCGCTTTGTGGGGGCGGACAATTTTCTGAAAATGGGCACGGATAGGCTCTTCTGGCAATCCCTGAAGGTGACCACCGTTTTTTCCATTATTTCCGTGCCCGTGGGGCTGGTCTTGAGTTTTCTGCTGGCCCTGCTCATGAACACCAAAGTGCGGGGGATCGCCTTCTTCCGCACCGTCTACTACCTGCCCAGCATTGTCCCTGCGGTGGCCAGCGCGGTGCTGTGGGCCTGGATCTTGAACACCGAGTTTGGCCTGCTCAACGTGCTGCTCCAGGCCCTGGGGCTGCCCAAGGTGCCCTGGCTGCAGGACCCGGAATGGGCCTTGCCTGCGCTGATCCTGATGAGCCTGTGGGGCCTGGGCGGCAGTATGATCATTTACCTGGCCGGCCTCCAGGGCATCCCCGAGACCTACTACGAGGCCGCGCGCATCGACGGCGCGGGCCGCTGGGCCCAGCTCCGCCACATCACCATTCCCCTCATGTCGCCCATCATCTTCTTCAACCTGATCATGGGGATCATCGGCTCGTTTCAGATCTTCACGGCCGGTTACCTGGTGACCAACGGTGGGCCGCAGAATGCCACCCTGTTCTACGTACTCTACCTCTACCGCAACGGCTTTGAGTACCTGGACATGGGCTATGCCGCTGCGTTGGCCTGGATTCTCTTTTTCATCATCCTGGCCCTGACCCTCTTCGTCTTCAAATATGTGGGGCGCATGGTGCATTATGAGATTTCCCCGTGAATCTCGCCCTGATGCCCTGGCAGTGGAAACAACGATCTGGCACATGGAGAATCGGCGATGACTCGAATCAGTAAAGCGTCCCCGGCATCCGCCTCTATGGCCGTGGGGCAGACCCGGCCTCGCCTGGCTCAGGCCGTGGACATCCTGGCCGATGGTGAACGTTGGTGGCGTCTGCTGGTGTGGCTAATCCTGGTGGCCGGCGCCGTGGTCATGGCGTTGCCCTTTGTCTGGCTGGTGAGCAGCTCGTTGAAGCTGGAGAACGACATCTTCGTCTTTCCGCCGGAGTGGATTCCCAATCCGGTTCGCTTCCAAAACTATGTGGACGCCCTGACCTACAAGCCCTTTGGCCGCTACATCGCCAACACCCTGCTTATCGTCCTCCTGAACGAAATCGCCATCCTGTGGTCGGCTTCCTTCTGCGCCTATGGCTTTGCCCGCCTGCGCTTCCCCGGCCGGGATTTCTGGTTTTCCCTGCTGCTGGCCACCATGATGGTGCCCTATTTCGTCCTCATGGTGCCCCAGTTCGTCATTTTTACCCGCCTGAACTGGATCGACACCTTTCTGCCCCTGACGGTGCCCTTCTTCTTCGGCGGCGGCGCCTTCAACATCTTCCTCCTGCGCCAGTTCTTCCGTTCCCTGCCGGAGGAGCTGGCCGACGCGGCCCGCATCGATGGCTGCAACGAGTTCCTGATCTACGGACGCATCATGCTGCCCCTGGCCAAGCCGGCCCTGGCCACCGTGGCCATCTTCACCTTCCTGAACGGCTGGAACGACTTCATCGGCCCCCTGCTCTACCTCAACTCGCCGGAGAAGTTCACCGTGGCCATCGGCCTGGCCACCTTCCGCAGCGTCATGCGCACCCGCTGGGACCTGCTCATGGCCGCCTCCACCGCCATGATCGTCCCGGTGGTCTTGCTCTTCTTCTTCGCCCAGCGCTATTTCATCCAGGGCATCGTCTTGACCGGGTTGAAGGGCTGATCTGCCCAACCCAGTTGGCCGTCCCCACCTGGGATGTGCCCGCGACTGTCCTGTTCGCATGAAGGATTGAACCATTCGACCCTATCGCAATGAGGAGCTTCTTATGGCATTAGGACCGGTTGACACCACCCGCAGCCCCTACGCACGTTGGAAGACCATCCCCCTGGAAAGCTTCACCCTGGGTGAAGGTTTCTGGGCCCACAAGCAGGACGTCAACCACCGGGTGAGCCTGCATCACGGCTTTGAGCAACTGGAGAAATTCGGCAATTTCAACAACCTGCTCCTGGCTGCGGGCAAGGGAGAAGGGAGTTACCGCACACCTGTCTTCATGGATTCCGACGTCTATAAATGGCTGGAAGCGGTGGCCTACCAGCTGGCCCAGGGGCCCGATTCCTCCCTGAGCGAGAAGGCGGACTACGCCATCCGCCTGATCCAGGAGGCCCAGGCCCCCGACGGCTACCTCAACTCCTACTGGCAGGTGGTGGAGCCGGAGCGGCGTTGGGCAGACCTGCAGCACGGCCACGAACTCTACTGTGCCGGCCATCTCTTCCAGGCCGCGGTGGCCTACCACCGGGCTACCGGCGATGACCGGCTGCTCAACGTCTCCCGCCGCTTCGCCGACTACATCGACAGCGTCTTCGGCCCGGGCAAACGGGCCGGAACGCCCGGCCACCCTGAGATCGAAATGGCCCTGGTGGAGCTCTACCGGGAGACGGGCGAGCGTCGCTACCTGGATCTGGCCTGCTACTTCGTAGACCAGCGGGGCCGGGGGCTCCTGGGTGGCCACCGGCTGGGTTCTCCGGCCTACTACCAGGACCACGTGCCGGTGCGGGAGGCCACCACCGTGGAAGGGCACGCGGTGCGCCAGCTCTACCTGACGGCCGGCGTCACCGACATCTACCTGGAGACCGGCGAGCAGGCCCTCTTCGATGCCCTCCTGCGCCAGTGGCACGACATGGTAAGCCGAAAGCTCTTCATCACCGGGGGCGTGGGCTCCCAGCACGCGGGCGAAGCCTTTGGCGAGCCCTACGAGCTCCCCAATGAGCGCTGCTACTGTGAAACCTGCGCCCAGATTGCCAGCATCATGTGGAACTGGCGCATGTTGCTGGCTACCGGCGAAGCGCGTTACGCCGACCTCATGGAGCGGACCCTCTACAACGGCTTCCTGAGCGGCGTCTCCCTGGACGGCCGGCGCTACTTCTACGTCAACCCGTTGTTGAGCCATGGCCAGGAGCCCTGGATGGGCCGCAAGCACATCGTGCGGCCTGAATGGCATGGCTGCGCCTGCTGCCCGCCCAACGTGATGCGGATGCTTTCGGCCATCGGCCACTACTTTGCCTCCGCCGATGAGAGCGGCGTCCAGATCCACCAATACGCGGCCGGCACCCTGAATCTGCCCACCCTCCGGCTGCGGCTGGAGACGGAATACCCGTGGCAGGGAGCAGTGCACCTGACGGTGGAGGAGGCCGCGGGCCATGAACAGAGCCTGTCGCTGCGCATTCCCGGCTGGTGCACGGCGCCGTCCCTCCAGGTCAATGGCGCCGACGCCCCGGCAAGCCGGGCGGATGGCTACTGGACGGTCACCCGGGTCTGGCAGGCCGGCGACCAGCTCCACCTCTCCCTGCCCATGGCGCCCACCCTGGTGGCCGGCCATCCTCGGGTGGACGCCACCCGGGGGAGTGTGGCCATCCAGCGGGGCCCCCTGGTCTACTGCCTGGAGCAGGCCGACCACGACCCCGCGGTGGACCTCCACGACGTGGCCATCGAACCGGACGCGCCCCTCCAGGCCAGCTGGCGGGGAGATCTGCTGGAAGGGGTGATGGTGGTGCAGACCCAGGGCAAGCTGCTGGATCCCAAGCCCTGGGGCGATGCCCTCTACCGCCCCCTGGCGGAAAGCCAGACGCCGGTGCGGAGCCCGGTGGCCCTCACAGCGGTTCCGTATTACGCCTGGGCCAACCGGGGCCCCGGCGTGATGCGGGTCTGGATTCCCCGGGCCGGGTAAAGGGACGGGAGAATCCGGTCCCCTCGCTTCATCTTGCCGCATTCTTTCCCAACAATGAAACAGGCTGGCGTGGTCTCTGAAACCACGCCAGCCTGTTTGTTTTGCCAGATGACTGATGTAGGGGCCGGGGCGCTCCTGGTTCTACGGGGCGGATTCTGCTGCAGCTGCCGGCACGTAGAGGGTGGACCCCAACAGGATGGTGTCGGACGTCAGGCAGTTGACTTCCTTGAGCAGGGAGATGGTGGTCTCCCCTCGCTGGGCCAGGACCGACAGGCTGTCGCCGATGCGCACTTCGTAGGCCACCCAGCCTTCGGGCACGGCGGCGCCGCAGTAGCGGCCGGTCCCGTCCTGCTCCACCGCCTGGGCCGGCAGGTAGAGGGTGGCGCCGATGAGGATGGTGTCGCTGTCCAGGCAGTTGACCGCCTTCAGCTCGTCGATGCTCACGCCGCCCCGCTGGGCCAGGAAGGTCAGGTTGTCGCCCGCCTTGACGTTGTAGGGCTGCCACCCTTCGGGCGGGCTCACGGTGCAGGCGCCAGCTTCGTCGCCGTCGGCTGCGTCTTCCACGGCCGGCACATCGGGCGCGATGGGTGTCACAGGCGCCGGCGGTTCATCCAGGACCCGCAGGCGAATGCCCTGGACGGTGTCGCTCTGGCCGGGCATGATCTGGTAGACCAGGGCCACCTGGGCACCGGGCACCAGCTCGCCTTCCACCTCCATGGGCTTGAAGAGTTCCACGTTGGCATCCGGCTGGTAGCGGTCCATGACCATCAGCCCCCCGATCTTGAGGAGACGGCCGCTGCGGCCGTAGTAGATCTGGGTATCTTCGGCCTGGATCACGGCGCTGTTCATGTCGGCTTTGGCCGCAGCCTTGCGCACATCTTCGGCCAGCTCTCGTTCCTGGGCCAGGCGCACGGCCTCCCGCACTTCGGCAGGGGCCAGCTCCAGCTCCTGTTTGCGGATCCACTGCTTGAAGCTGTAGGCCAGGTCCCCGGGTACCGAGGCCTGGGCCATGGTAACCAGGGTGGAGGTGCTCAGGAGCACCAGGGCCAGCAGCGCGATGAGGGGCGCCAGCCGCAAGGTGCGGATGGTGAAGAAGTTTTGGATGGCCGCGACGACCCGTTCCAGATAGGTCGCCAGGGGGGAGCGGGACCGGCTGGCCAGGCGACGCGGGGCCGAGACCACGATGGGCGCGGCCTCGGAGCGGGTTCGCATGGTGGCAGCCGCGCGCAGGAACTCCCGCTTCGACCGGGCCTGCCATTCGGGTGAAGGTGGCGGCACGGGCGAACGTTGAAGTTCGGCCGCGGCGGCCACGATGGCGAGCATCTCCCGCAGTTCCGCCTGGTGCTGGCGTGGGTATGCGGTGACGATGGCCTCCACCGGTTCGCCTGCTTCCAGGCGTGCCACGGCCTCGGCAAACATCTCCTCCGGTTCGGGTTCAAAGGTGGTCGAATTGGTGTTCATGGTACTGTTCTCGCTGTGATCCGATCAGTAGGCTCCTTGGGATGTCGGGTTTCCTTGGTCTGTCCGGTGTACTACTGAAATTGTTCATGGGCCAGCAATTGACGCAGGGTGCTCACAGCCCGATGCTGGAGCGCCTTGACGGCGCCCTCTGTTTTGTCCATCATGGCGGCGATTTCTGCAAAGCTGTATCCTTCCAGAAAGCGCAGGCTGATCACCTGGGCCTGCTCCTCGGTAAGTCGGTTGATGGCTGAACGCAGATATTCCGCCGTCAGCTGGATTTCGGCTGCCCGTACCGGGTTCTGTTGTGCATCCGGCATGAAGGGTGCCTCGTCCAGGGAAATTTGCTTCTGCCGATCTCTGCTCCGGTAATAATCGATGACCAGGTTATGGGCAATACGATACAGCCAACCGGAGAACGAACTGTGCCAGGCCCGCTCGTTGCGAATGGCCTCCAACATCTTCAGGAAAACCTGAGCGGTCAAGTCCTCGGACAGCGCCTGGTCACTGGTGCGCCGGTAGATATAGCTGTATATCTTCAGTTCGTACCGATCGTAGAGTTCGCTGAGGGCCGCTTCGTCCAGATTGATCGCACCCGCCAGCAACTCTTCTTCCGTACAATCTTTCAGCGATTTTCGGTTCATCGATGCATTCTGTCCGCGGAGCATTCTCACCCTTGAAGACGTCCGGTGCCGGGAAAAATTACGGCCAATTTGCGCTTTCGGGTGAAAGGCAAATTGGCCGCAGAGGGACCGGGTGCCAGGCGCAGGGCGCCTGGAGGAGCGGGGGATGGTAGGCATGGACACCCCACGCCGGGGTGGGCGCCCTTCCCGGCGGAATGTGGCTGAGGGAAACCCCTGTCGGCCATGGGGTGGCGGTGGCCGCACCCATGGCCGCGGAAGCGGTCCTGTCCATCATCCCTGAACCGGCCAGTTGTCGTTGGGCTTCACCACCTTGGAATTGGCGACGTGGTTGGCCACGGGCGCCTGGGGTTGGTTGGTTCGCCAGTAGACCTCGTAGATCCGCTGCAGCGCGGTGAAGTTGGTGAAAATGGCCAGGATCCAGAGGATCGGCAGCATCCAGCCGGTGAAGAGGCCCAAAATGAGCAACACCACCCGTTCTGGCCGTTGGAGGATGCCCGCCTTGCATTCCACCTTCAGGGCTTCGGCCCGGGCCCGGGTGTAGCTCACCATCAGCGAGCCCACCAGGATCACAAAGATGAGCACCAATTCGGTGCGGGTCTGAAGGCGGGTGGAGTAGTAGTAGGCGAGGGCCAGAAAGGTAACGCTTTCAGAATAGCGGTCCAGGGTACTGTCCAGGAAGGCGCCGAAAGTGCTGGACTGATGGGTGAGGCGGGCCAGGCTGCCGTCCAGCATGTCGAAGAGGGCGGCGAACAACAACAAAATCGCACCCAGTCGAAAGTAACCGCCCGCCAACACCAGGGCCGTCCCCACCGTCAGGATGAAGCCGAAGTAGGTGAGCCCATTCGGCGTGACACCCCAGCGGTGTAAAAGGTCGACCAACCGTGCCAGCGGTTCTGCAGCGAGTTGACGCCCATATTTTGATAACATGGATCCATTCCTGTCCCAAATGGGCAAGAAAAAGTTCAGACAAGCAAGCCGACGGGGGTGGAGGAGTGACCTGATGCCACCTCCTCCGGACGATACAGGTTCATCTTACACGCTGCCCATGGCGAAGTCAAGCATTAACCAGCACTTCCTCCCGTACGCAGGCGCCGCTCGCAGCGGCGCATCGGTCGCCGTTCTTTCTTCCGCCCGGGGCTGGCGACAGCGGGCGGGCACGGAGGCCCGCCCTTACGATCACCGTCATCGTTCTTTCATCTGCCTGGGAGGGGCGGCAGCGGGCGGGCCAGGGGCCCGCCCCTACCACTACGGTGCAAAGGGATCGTAGACGCCCACCACAGGCAGGTAGACACGCTCCGGCGCCCGGAAGATGGTCACCGGCAGGCTGAAGACCGTGCCCACTCCCGCGGTCGTGTCGGGCACCAGCACCACCATGGCCAGGTGGAAGTCAAAGTCGTTACCCAGAGACGAGGGGTTCACCGTGACCGTCAGGATGTCCGGCACGATGGCCGACGTGGAGGTGGCGCTGATCACCCACGGCACATCCAGCACCGGCCAGTCCACCGCCTCCACCGCGCTGGCGGCCACATCCTGGGTCCCCGGCACCGCCTGGGAGGTGTCCGGCATGGGGATGACCCGGCTGTTCCCGGCCCCGTCGGTCAGCACCAGGTCGCCGTTCTCATTCAGCCTGGCCGCTGCGATGCCGCCGTTGGCTTCGATCTGGGCTGCAGCCGCTTCGGGCACGCCCAGCACGGCGGCCTTGTACTTCAGCCCCACGGTGCCGTTGATGGAGACGTCCATGCTCTGATCCATGTCGACGGTGCTGGTGTAGATGAAGCTGGCAACGGCCGGCCGCGGGGTGAGGGTGGCCGGCTCCACCGTCAGGACCAGGTCCACGTAGTAGGGGCTGTTGATCACCCGGCTGTCACCCCGGATCTCCAGCCGGGTAGAGTAGGTGCCGATGTCCAGGTTGGTGGCATCGAAGGTCACCCGCAGGGTCGCGGGCGTCTGGGTGACCGTGGGGGTGACCTGGACCCAGGAGGGCAGGCCGGAACCGACGATCACCTGCACGGATTCACTGGTGCTGATGTTGGTGACCTGGATGGTGTAGGGGCCGCTGGTGGTGCCCACGGCAATGGCGGCCTCGATGCGGTTCTTGTCCACGCCGAACTGGGGACCCTCGATAAAGCCCCGGCTGTCCAGGTCGCCGATGGCCAGGGCATCTTTGTTGGTGCTCAGGTCGTAGACGTTGACCACCTGCTGGTTGTTCACCGGCGTGTCGGGCTGGGTGAAAAGCAGGAGGCGATTGTCCCGGATGACCACCACCTCATCCTTGCCATCCCCGTCCACATCGCCGCCCTTGCAGACCCGATAGCCGTTGTCTCCCCCGCCATACTCCTTGAGCGAGAGCTCGATGGTGGGCGTCCGGTCCCGGTCATCGCCCCATTCGTCCCGCATGATGAAGCGCCTGCCATCTTCGCTGGGGTGCTTGCGGGTGAAGAAGATCTCCTTGTCGCCGTTGCCGGTGATGTCCGCCAGGCAGACCTCCTCTGGCTGGGGCGCGAAGGCGAACTCGTCATCGCTGTCGGAGTCCAGCTCTTTGTTGCTGTTCATGCGGTAGACGATCAGGCTGGGCTTGTCGGCCCGGTCCACGCTCTTGACGCCCACCACTTCGTCCCGTCCGCCGGCCATCACCTGGCCGACGGCGGCCCGCCGCCAGGTATCGCTGTCGGTCTTCTTGCCGTCCAGGCGGGCGAAGTCGTTGTCTACCGTGTAGACGTCGATGCGGGTTTCCGTGCTGTCGTCGTCCACCAGCACCACATCGGCCGAGCCCACATCGTCCAGGTTGCCGCTGGCGCCATAGCTCCAGGGATAGTCGAAGTCCTTGGAGAGGTGGACCTTCCAGTTGCGGCCGTTGGGGCTGCCGTTGGATTCCAGCCGGCTGGCGTTGAGGACCACCACTGTAGAGAGGCCGTTGCTGCGGCGGTAGCTGTAGAGGATTTCGTCGCCAGGGATGTTGGCGTCGAAGTCGTCAGACAGGATAATATCCGCCCGGGCGGGCAGGGTGGTTTCGTAGAGGGTATCCCACGGGATGCCGTTGATCTTCTTGTTGGGGTCCACCGCACCGGAGGCGATCACCGGGTCAAAGACGGCCAGCTTGGCCACGCCGTTTTCCTCGCCCACGGCGATGATCTCCAGATCGCCGTCATTGTTCACATCGCCCAGGGCCAGGTTTTGCCAGCCGCCGGTGGGGCTGAACCACTGCACCAGCGGGCTGCCCTGGGTATCCAACACCCGGATCACGCCATTGGCGTCGATGTAGACGATCTCCTGGGCTGGATCGGCGCTGGTGGCGGCCTGTGCGGTCCCCACATCTCGCACCAGCCCTTCCAGCGCGCTCAGGAGGATGGCCAGCAGCATGGCTGCCACGAAGGTCCTGCGCATTTTGGGAACGGGTTGCATTGACATCCATCTCCTTGGGTAGCGGCACCGGTGACCTGGGAAGGCGACCTGGCGCTTTCGCCTGTTTCCATGGGCCTTCCAGACCTCCGGCGCGTTGATTAATTGTTGGAATAGCGGTATGCTAAAGCTATCGGCCACGAGGCCCTATTTTACAACAAACCAAATTGGCACAAAATTAACGGCGTCAACATGGAGCTCCCTCCCCCGGGAATTCCATCTGCCGAACACCCACAAAAGGAGCATCACCATGACTTCTCCCATTCGTGTGGCCGTCACCGGTGCAGCCGGCAACATCGGCTACGCCATTCTGTTCCGCATCGCCAACGGCGACCTCTTCGGCCCCGACCAGCCGGTCATCCTCCAGATGTTGGAAATTCCACCAGCCATGAAGGCCCTGGAAGGCGTGGCCATGGAGCTGGAGGACTGCGCTTTTCCCCTGCTGCAGGACATGGTCCTGACCGATGACGCCAACGTGGCCTTCAAAGACGTGAACTGGGCACTGCTGATCGGCGCCCGCCCCCGCTCCAAGGGCATGGAACGCAAGGATCTCCTGGGCGCCAATGGGGCCATCTTCAAGCCCCAGGGGGAAGCCCTGAACAGGCACGCCGCTTCGGATGTGCGGGTGCTGGTGGTGGGGAACCCGGCCAACACCAACTGCCTCATCGCCATGCGCAATGCACCGGACATCCCCCCGGAGCGCTTCACCGCCATGACCCGCCTGGATCACAACCGGGCCATCAGCCAGCTGGCCCGGAAGGCCGGCGTGCCCGTCACCGCAGTCAAAAAGGTCACCATCTGGGGCAACCACAGCTCCACCCAGTACCCGGATGCCTACCACGCCGAGATCAACGGCCGCCCCGCGCCGGAGGTGATCAACGATGATGCCTGGATCCGGGAGACCTTCATCCCCACGGTTCAGAAGCGGGGAGCGGCGGTCATTGAGGCCCGGGGCCAGAGCAGCGCGGCCAGCGCCGCCAACGCAGCCATCAACCACGTGCAGAGCTGGTACCACGGCACCCCGCCGGGTGACTGGGTCAGCATGGCCATTCCCAGCACCGGCGCCTACGACACGCCCGAAGGAGTCATCTTCAGCTATCCGGTGACCATCCAGAATGGCCAGTACCAGGTGGTGGAAGGCCTCTCTCTGAGCGACTTCGATCGGGCCATGTTGGCCGCCACCGGCCAGGAACTGCTGGAGGAGCGGGCGGCCATCGAAGAGATGTTGGGCTGAAGCCAATCGCCTGCCACGGCCCAATCTGGCATGGTGCGTGGTGCGTGGTGCGTGAACCTTTTCGCTGTATGACAGCGCGGTGACACGTTGTTTGACGTACCACGCACCACGCTCGCGTTATGACCAACGCCGCAGCGGTCTCTCCGGTTCCCAAAACAAGTGCCGATTTCAGGCATCCGCCAGGAGTTGGGCGCTCATGCGTCGGGTATGGCGCATGAGCGCGATGTGGGTGCCCAGGGCTTCGGGGCTGTCCGGTGGCAGATGGTGGGGGGTGCGCTGGCGGTAACGGCCATCCGGCAGCATTTCCCAGCCCTGGCGGTGGTCGTTGAGGGAGGTCTGGAGGATGTGGTAGAGCTGTTCCTGGAGGTACGGGTCTTCAATGGGCACCACTGCCTCGACCCGGTTGCTGAGGTTGCGGCGCATCCAGTCGGCGCTGCCGATGAAATAGCGGGGCGCGCCGCCATTCTCAAAGTACCAGATGCGGGAATGTTCCAGAAAGCGGCCGATGATGCTGATGACCCGGATGTTTTCGCTGATACCGGGGAGGCCGGGGCGCAGGCGACAGTTGCCCCGGACGATCAGGTCGACGGCCACGCCGGCCTGGCTGGCTTCGTATAGTTTCCGCACCAGGAAGGGATCTTCCAGGCCGTTCATCTTGGCGATGATGCGGGCGGGCCTGCCCTGCAGCGCGTTCTCGATCTCGCCGTCGATGAGGGCGCCAAAGCGCTGGCGCATGTTGACGGGCGCGACCAGGAGCTTGTAGTACTCGGTCTGGCGGCTGTAGCCCGTCAGGTAGTTGAAGAGATCCATCAGGTCGGTGCCGATATCCGGCCGGCAGCTGAAGAAGCCGATGTCGGTGTAGAGGGCGGCGGTCTTGGGGTTGTAGTTGCCCGTGCCGATATGGTAGTAGGCCCGCAGGCCGTCCTCCTCCTCCCGGATGACCAGGGAGATCTTGGAATGGGTCTTGAGCCCCACCAGGCCGTAGGCCACGTGGCAGCCGGCATTCTCCAGGGCCCGGGCCCATTCGATGTTCTGCGCTTCGTCGAAACGGGCCTTCACCTCCACCAGCACAGCCACCTGTTTGCCCCGCTCGGCCGCCTGGATCAGCGCGGCCACCACGGGCGAGTTGGCGCTGGTGCGGTAGAGGGTCTGCTTGATGGCCAGTACCTGGGGATCCCGGGCCGCGGCCTCGATGAAATGTTGGGTGCTCACGCTGAAGCTGTGGTACGGATGGTGAACCATCAGGTCGCCCTGGCGGATGATGGAGAAGATCTCCCCGCTGCGGGAATCCCGGTCTAGCCCGGCCAGACGGGGCGGGGTGATGGGCGTCCACGGCTCATACTTGAGGTGGGGCAGGTTCAGGTCGGCCAGGGGGAAGAGATCGGCCAGACGCAGGGGCCCGTGGACCGGGTAGATGTCGTTCTGTTCCAGCGCCAGTTCACTCTGCAGCAAGGCCCGCACAGAGTCCGGCATGGAGGCGTCGATCTCCAGGCGCACCACGTCGGCAAAGCGCTGTTCCCGCAGCTCCTCACTGATCATCTCCAGCAGGTCGTCGGCCTCCTCTTCGTTGCGGGCGATGTCCGCGTTGCGAGTGACCCGGAAGGGGTAGGCCGCGATGACCTCCATCCCCGTGAAGAGGGTGTCCAGGTTGTGGATGATGATCTGCTCCAGGGGGACGAAGTGGAGCGGGTTGTCCAGGGGCACCCAGCGGGGCCGATTCTGGGGCACCTTCACTCGAGCAAAGCGGCGCTCGTGGCTGATGGGATCCTGCAGGAGGACGCCCAGGCTCAGGCTCAGGTTGCTGAGAAACGGGAAGGGGTGACCCGGATCCACGGCCAGGGGCGTCAGGATGGGGTAGACTTCCCGCAGGTAGTACTGGCGCAGCCGGGCTTGCTGGGAAGGCGTCAGCTCAGGATAGTCCAGCAGGCGAACGCCATGTTCAGCCAGCCGGGGCAAGATCTCCTCCAGCAGACAGCGGCTCTGGGTTTCCACCATGGGGCGGACGGCCTTGGCGATCAGTTCCAGCTGGACGTCTGGCGTCCACCCGGGCAGGTTCAGGTGGGCCATGCCCGCGGCCTTCTGGCGCTTCAGGCCGCCGACCCGCTTGCGGAAGAATTCGTCCAGGTTGCTGGCTGTGATGGCCAGGAAGCGGAGCCGTTCCAGCAGCGGGGTGCGGGCGTCCAGGGCTTCGTTGAGCACCCGCCAGTTGAAATCCAGCCAGGAAAGCTCCCGGTTGTACACCATCTCCGAGGTGCATAGCTCGTCCAGGGAGAGGGTGGCGATGTCGATTTCCGGTGTGTAGGCCCGGACGGCTGGCTGGATGATGGCCGGTGGGCTCTCCATGGGCAGGGCGATGGTCTCTGGTGTTCCTGTTTCTCCCCTGGCTCCATCGGCGTGGGCCGCGGTCGATGAAGTCATAGTCGGGTCCCTTTCGGTGCGTTCAGTCCTCTTATGTCGATTGGTTCTTGTGTCGAGTCTTCCACGTGGTGCGCCGTGGGCAGGTCATGCATTGCTGCGTACATCTCCGCGTCCATCTCCACGTAACGAAGATGCATGGAACCCTGGCTCCCCAGTGGACCTGCCGGGTGGGGTAGGTGGCGGAGGTGCCCGGCGTTCTGGTCCTCGATTATGCGGTCTTATTGTAAAGAGAATCGCAACCTTTGTCGAATCCCTTTTGGTAGGCCCTTTGGGGCACCCTCCCGGGATGGATTCTTGCGAGGCCGGGCAAGTGACAGTACACTGGTATAAAAAAGCACACTGACCCTCCTGGTGCCAAACACCCGCCCAGGGAGGTCGACACCAGGGTGGTCGACAAAGGAGACCTTCATGTCCGAACTATTTGGCCTCGTGGTGACTTTTGGGCCCCTGATCTTGATCCTGCTCCTGGCCAACGCCGCTGAAGCGAGGCGACAGCGGGGCGAGGAATCCGAGGGGTTAAGCATCCTCACCTATCTGCTGCTGATCTTCTTCCTGGGCTTCGGCGTTCTGGCCGGCCTGCTCATCCAGGTCACCAGTCTCTTGATCGCCAGCCAGCCCGGGCTGCTCCAGGAGTTGGGCCTGGCCGGCTCGGGAGGGACTCCTCCCATCCAGTTTGATTCCCTGGGCCTGCTGGGTCTGGGGATCTGGCTGCCCTGTCTGGTGGGCATCGTGTTGCTGCTGGCGCCCGTCCGCCGCCTGCTGGCCCGCATCCTCCCGCTGGATGCGGAAAGTCCAGTCCATGCGGTGGCCCTTTCCTACACCATGCTGGTGGTCATCAACCTGATGTTCACCCTGGGCGTGGGCCTGGGCAACCTGGCGGACCTGGTGGCCTCCCAGCAGGTCTCTGGCGTGCAGACCAACACCATCCTGACCCTCTGGGTCCAGCAGGGGTTGATGGCTGCCATGGCCCTGGTGGGCGTGGGCTGGCTGACCCGGCTGGGCTTCCAGGAGGCATTGAGGCGGCTGGGGGTGGTCCTGCCCAGCCGCCGCCAGGTGGCCATCGGCGTGGGCATTGGGCTGCTCATGGTGCCGGTGGTCATGGCCCTGGAGTACCTTTCCAGCCTGGTCGGCATGGGCGCAGATCCCGACGTGGAAGCCCTGACGGAGCAGCTCCTGGGCCCCCTGTTTCGTTCGCCTCTGGGCATCCTCACCCTGGGCCTGTCGGCGGCCCTGGGTGAAGAAACCATCTTCCGGGGGGCGCTCTTGCCCCGCTTTGGCCTGGTGCTCACCTCCATCATCTTTGCCCTCCTCCACAGCAACTACGGGATCACCGTCTCCACCCTGATCGTCTTTCTGCTGGGCCTGGTGTTGGGATGGGTGCGCCTGCGCCACAACACCACGACAGCCATGGTCGTCCACGCCGTCTACAACATGACCCTGGGCCTGTTGGCCTATCTGAGCAGCTCCCTGCTGAATTTTTGACGACCCGCCAGGGCGCCACAGCGGTCTTGCCAGGAGCTGCTCCTGAAAGGATGCTCCCCAATGATCTCCTGGCGACGTAACCTCTATGTTCTGTTCGCCGTGCAGCTGTTATCCACGGCCGGCTTCAGCCTGGTTTTCCCTTTCCTCCCCCTCTACGTGAAGGAACTGGGGGTGGCCACCCGGGGCTCGGTGGAGTTCTGGTCCGGCCTGGTCTTCTCTTCCCAGGCGGCCACCATGATGCTCTCTTCGCCCATCTGGGGGACCATCGCCGACCGCTACGGGCGCAAGCTGATGCTGATCCGGGCCACCCTGGGCGGTGCGGTGTTGATCGCCCTGATGGGCTTCTGCCAGAATGTGGAGCAGCTGGTCATCCTGCGCACCATCCAGGGCTGCGTCACCGGCGTCATTTCGGCGGCCAACGCACTGGTGGCCGCCACCACCCCCCGAGATCGGACGGGCGGCGCGCTGGGGCTGCTGATGCTGGCCCGCTATGGGGGAATCGCGCTGGGGCCGGTCATCGGCGGCATCATCGGGGACATGTTCGGTTTCCGGGAAAGTTTCTGGATCACCGGCGCCCTGCTGGGGATTGCAGGCCTGGCGGTAATCTTCTGGGTGCACGAGGACTTCCAGCCCGTGGCCCGTTCTGAGCGACCGGGCATCCTGGAGAGCTACCGCCGGCTGATCACCGCACCGGGCATGGGGGGGCTCTACACCCTGGGCTTTTTGCGCAGCCTGGGCCAGATGATCACCTATCCGGTCCTCTCCCTTTTCATCATCGAGCTCATGGGGCAGCAGGCAGGCGCGGCGTCCATCACCGGCTTGATGATCGGTAGCGCCGCCTTTACCAGCGCCATCAGCTCGGTCTATCTGGGGCGGCTGGGGGACCGGATCGGCCACAACCGTATCCTGCTCGCCTCGGCCGTGGCGGCCGTCCTGCTCACCCTGCCCCAGCCCTTCGTGACCGCTGCCTGGCAGCTGGCGATCCTCCAGGGGCTGAGCGGCTTTGCCGTGGGTGGGCTGTTGCCCACCACCGCGGCGCTGATGAACCTGTGGGCGCCCACGGGCAACCAGGGCGCGACCTATGCCCTGGATAACAGCGTGGCGGCGGCCGGCCGCTCCCTGGCGCCCATGGTGGGGGCCGCCGCGGCCATCTGGTTTGGCATCCGAGGGGCTTTTGGCATGGCCGCCCTGGCCTACCTGCTCATCCTGGCCCTGGCCTTCCACGTGGTGCGGTCTGCCTCCGCCGAGGGGCGGGTCACCCGGGGGCAGGCCCTGAAGACGGCAGGCGACTGAGCGGGGCGCAATTTTTGCCGGGGGAAACGTGCTTCAGCAGAGGCAACGGGAGAGGAGCGGGATGGCCAGCGCCACCCGGGGCTCGCTGCCATCTTCTTCCCGGATTTGCACCAGTTTCAGGTCCTTCAGCTCCTGCCACAGGGCTTCCCTTTGCCTCTCGGCCAGCCCTGGAAACTGGCGCTGGATGGCCTGCTGAAACGCCTGTTGCGCGATGCCCTCTTCCTGCCCTTCTGCCAACACCTGGAGCATGGTTTGTTGCTCCTTTTTGAGCCGCTGCAGGTAGGCGCCATAGGCCTCACAAAAAATATCCAGGCCCGTCCGGTACTCGGGCAACTTGGTGGCAGATTCCAACAGATCGGGGGTGATGAAGGGGCTGCGCTCCGGGGCGTCCTGGGCGCGGTTTGGATCCCGATGGGCCTGATTGTACTGACTCACCACCACATGCCCGTACAACTGGAGCAGATAGGGGTGCCCGCCGGTGCGCCTGTGGATGGTTTCCAGTGTTTCTTCGGCGTAGATGAGGGGAAACTGGGGTTTGGGCTGCTGCAACAGGCGCCGGCTGTCCCTCTCCTCCAGGTAGCCCACTTCGACGGCAACGGTCTCCTGTCGGCTGAAGGGCGAGGTCCAGGTAGCCAGGAAGTGGTCCCGGGGGAAGGTGGTGATCGCGGCCACGCCAAAGGCCGGCTGGTGGCGGCGAATGTACTCCAGGGCTTCCAGAAAAGGACGCAACCGGAAGCGATGGCTGAGGCTGAAACCCAGCACGTCGAAATCGTCCAGCACCAACACGAGGTATCCCCGTACCAGCGAGTTGCAAGCTTCGTTCACCATCTGCTGCAGGTTTTCCCAGGGTGCCCGGGCGATCCGACGCGGATCCGGAGGGGGCGACTCGGCCACCAGGGCCATTTGTTCACAGACGGCCATGATCAGCCGTTGCTCTGTGGGATTGGGCAGCAGGGTTTTCAGCTTCAGGGAGACCAGTTGGATGGGCAGTTCCAGGGCAATGGGCGCGTGGTCCAGTAGGGAGGTTTTCCCCACCAGGGGTGGGCCCCAGAGGAGCAGCGGGTAGAGCTGGCCATCGCCCCAGGCCTGGCGAATGCGGTCCAGTTCCCGCCTCCGGCCCACAAGCGATTCTCGCCCGGGCAGGGGACCCCGGAGGTGGTGGGGGTTGGGGAACGGCCGGGGCGGGGAAGAGTGGGGCGGTCGCTCGAACCAGCGGGCCAGCTCCCTGCGCAGTTCGTCCAGCGCAATCTGGAAGGCCCGGCGCTCCAGGAAGCGGTCGTCTGTAGCGGCGGCAGCCAGCGCTGCCTGGATTTTCTCCTCCTCATTCACCACCCGCTGACGGATTTCTGCCCGGACCGTCTCCCCACAGCGAGGATAGAGCCAGGCCAGGCGCAACACTTGCTCAAACTGCCGCACCAGCCCCCAGGCCTCTTTTCGGCGCGGCCGGGCCGGCGTAGCCGGCAGGGCAATGGGCTCCTGGCTTCGGATGTCGTTGCCGTCCAGGATCTGGTCCAGCGCCCGGCAGAGGTCCGCCATTTCCCGGGCGAAGTCGGAGTCGGGAGCATCCTGGAATGCCCGGTGGGCTTCATGGGGATAGCCCGCCATCAGATACCAGAAGCCGCCGATGACCTTCTCGTATGCCTCTGCCATGGGCAGCCGCTGCCACCGGGGCATCTCTGGATGGCGCCGCCGGCGTAACTGGATGCGTCGAAGGCGTTGTCGTTCCGCCTGGGAAGGGGATCCCTGGCCTGCTCCCGCGCTGTTGGCCGGCCGCAGGAGCCCGGCCATCGCCTGCCCCAGGCTCCACCGGGGCCAAAACGGCCAGTGCAGAAAGTCCCGCAGGTCCCAGGCGCGTCTCTGGGCCAACGCCAGGGCGTTGCCCATCAGCTGGTTGGCTTCCTGCCTGCGGAGTGCATGGCGGACGGCCTGCACCACGGCAGCATGCTGGCTCGTGTACCGCCACAGTTGCTCCGCATTGTGGATCGCCGGCTTCCAGTCGGTGTTCAGCCACCTGCGCAGACATCTTTCCACCAGGGGCAGGGGCGTGATATGGGGAATCTGCTGGGTCTGGATGGCCTGGCCGGCGTCTTCTGGTTCCGCTGCGTCCGGACGACAGGGAAGCCGTCCGTAGGCCAGGATGTACTGGAGCGGGCGCAGGCTGAAGACCAGGAGGCTGACCGGGGCGATGGCAAAGGCAAAGGCCATCCATGTCTGATCCACGGGGCGGCGCGGCGGCAGGAACTGGTAAAAGTCCGGCAGGAAGGTGAGCAGGGGGAGGGCCGTGGAAGCCAGGGCCAGCCCCACGTCCAGGGGCCTCAGGAGTTGTCCCAGCCGGGTCCAGGCGGGCGACAGGGATCTGTGCCCATATCTGTATAACGGGACGCGCAGGATGCTGTAGCAGAAGCCAAAGATGCTGCCCATCACCAGCCCGTGGAGCCCCAACAGGCTCCAGCCAGCCTGGGCCAGCACTTCCGGTGTGGTGAGGTTGAACGCCAGGGTGAAGGTGGCAAACATGGTGACGGCTGGGAGTATTACCGTGCAGAGCCGGTCGAACCTGTCCGCCGCCACCGTGGGTACGGCCAGCCCCACAGACAAGATGAGGGAGACCACGAACACGATCAACCCGATGACCACGGCGATGGGGGGCAGGCCAAAGAGCACGTGATACAGGGCCAACATACCCAGGACAAGGGCCAGTAGCCAGGCGATGGCCAACCCAAACCAGAGCCAGAGGAAGTTCGCCTGGTGTGGATTCTTCCGGTACCACGCGATCCATGCCCCCCAGTTCAGCAGGTCGTGGTTCGGGGGGTTTTCTCCCTGCGCGCCGCGGAGATAGTCGTGGATGTACGGTTCGATACATTGGGGGAAAGATACCACCCATCGATGCAGAGTGACGTAGTCACGCCAGCGGTCGGCCGAAAGCGGCTGCGTGAACCGGGGCGTCAGATCGATGGGGGGAACCACGCCAAATCGACTCATGGACTTACAAGCTCCGTGGGGCACCAAAGCAGAGTTTCCATTCAGCCCATCTTCGCGTACAATGGACGTACAGGTTTCAGGCCGTGATCAGGATGGATTGGGGAACGATGACAACAGAAAATCAGATCGGTCAAGTGGCAAAAGTCGGTCAAGTGGCAAAAGCAGGTAACCGGCGTCTTCTCTGGATCCTCGGCGGGATGGCCGCCCTGGTGCTGGGAGGCTGTACCCTGGCCTTCCTGGCCGCAGTGGCCCTCTTTACCCTCCGGGACAGCGGCGGCGTGACCGCGGCACCACCCCCCCAGGCAATCCCGGTGGTAGTGACACCCCGCCCCTTGCCCACCCCCGTACCGCCGCCGGTGGTCCAGCCGCCGCTCCAGGGTATGGACTATGAGACCGCGGCCCTGGTCAGCATCTACGAGCAGGTCAACCCCTCGGTGGTCAACGTGACGGTCTTGGGCCACAGCGGCCTCACCTTCCCCGATGGTTCCACGCCAGAGGGGCTGGGGCCGGAGGATTTCCTGCCCATCAGCAGCGGCTCTGGTTTTGTGTGGGATACCCAGGGCCATATTGTGACCAACAACCATGTGGTGGAAGGCGCCGAGGAGGTCCAGGTGACCTTTAGCGACGGCACCGTGGCCATTGCTGAGGTGATCGGCACCGACGTGGACAGCGACCTGGCGGTGCTGCGCATTGATCCGGAAGGGTACAACCTGGTGCCGGTACGACTGGGCCGCCTGGAGGACGTCCGGGTCGGCATGCGGGTGGCGGCCATCGGCAATCCCTTCGGCCTGGCCGGTACCCTGACCAGCGGCATCGTCAGCGCCCTGGGCCGTTCCATCCCGGCCCGAGATCGCTTCAGCATTCCGGATTCCATCCAGACCGACGCCGCCATCAACCCGGGCAACTCGGGCGGGCCGCTGCTCAACGAGCGGGGCGAGGTGATCGGCGTCAACGCCCAGATTCGCTCCGAGGTCCGTTCCAACAGCGGCGTGGGCTTTGCCATTCCCGTGACCATCGTGGAACGGGTGGTGCCTGCCCTGATCGAGCAGGGCTACTACGAGCACAGCTACATCGGGGTGAGCGGCGGTACGCTGAGCCCCATCTGTGCGGACGATCTGGGCGTGCCCAAGGAGTTACGGGGCGCAGTCATTGCCGAGGTGTTGCCCAACACGCCCGCCAGCCGGGCCGGACTGCGGGGCGGCTCTGAGCCCTCCGGCACCCACTATCCCAGCATCTGTCCGGACATGCGGGGTGGCGACGTGATCGTGGCCATCAACGATTACCCGGTGACCAAGTTCGACGATCTGCTGGTCTATCTCCAGCGCTACACCTCGCCGGGGGACACGGTCACCCTGACGGTCTGGCGGGATGGGGAGCAAGTCCTGATCGACGTGGTCCTGGCGGCCCGGCCTACGAGCATCGAACGCTGAGCCGGGCCACCCGCGCTTATTCTTCTATCTCAATGGTGTGCTCGGCGCTACCCTGGCGCCACACGCCCTGCGCGTCACCCACCGCCCATGTTGAGCGGATGTGGATGACCCGACGTCGGCGGGGTTCTGCCGGCTGGGGGGGCATGGGCCGCGCCCGGGCAGGTACCTGGGTTGAGGAGGCCTCTGCCCCTTGCGGCGACAGAGGCGCCGAGACGCGCTGGTTCAACTTGCGCAGGAGCAACCGCCAGCCGGCCCGTAAGGCCAGGCTAGTGACGCCGGCCAACACCGGCAGGGCTGCCCGCCCGACCACCGCAGGCAGGCTGTTGCCCCGGGCCGGCAGCGCTGCCTCGTGGTCATATCCACAGCGGACACAGAAACGGGCGTCCAGGGAACTGTCCTGGCCACATTGGGGACAGATACGTCGTACGTTGCTCATGGGCTCCTGTCACTTTCCAGACGTGACGCTACCGGGGACAACCACAGATTTTCACCCACCCATCGTTTGAAAACCGTTCTTGAAAACCGTTCTTGAAAATCGTCCAGGGCCAGGGTGGCTGACGGGGCCAGTGTACCACCGGGGTCCAGTTCGGTCAACCCTGCAGCGCACGGGCCATGCGGGCCAGGGCTTCCTCCAGGGTGGCGCGGGGACAGCCGTAGTTCAGGCGCACAAACCCTTCTCCCGCGGGGCCGAATGCCGCGCCATCGTTCAACGCCACCTTCGCCTCTTCCAGGAAAAACTGCTGGGGCTTAGCAGGCAGATGAGCTTCCCGGCAGTCGATCCAGAGCAGATAGGTGGCCTCGGGCACGGTGGTCTTGAGCTGGGGCATGTGGCGCGCCAGGTAGTCCACGGCAAAGTCCCGGTTGGCGGTCAGGTACGCCAGCAGCGCCGAGAGCCATGCGTCACCCTCCCGGTAGGCCGCCAGGGCTGCCACAAAGCCCATCACGTTGATGTGGGGCACGATGCCGGCCTTGGCCCGCTCCAGCCGGCGGCGCAGGTCGGCGTTGGGGACAATGGCCATGCTGCAGCCCAGGCCGGGAATGTTGTAGGTCTTGCTGGGGGCCACCAGGGTGATGGTGCGGGCTGCGATCTCCGGGTCCAGGCTCGCGATGGGCACGTGTCGGGTCTCGCCCATGAGCAGGTCGCAGTGGATTTCGTCGGAGCAGATGACCAGATCATGTCGGGCGCAGAGCTCGGCCATGGTGCTCAGCTCGGCCGGCGTGAAGGCTCGCCCCACCGGGTTGTGGGGATTGCACAGGATGAAGAGGCGGGTGCGTTCATCCAGGGCCGCCTGGAATGCGTCCGGGTCAAACTCGTAGCGGGGATGGAGGCGATCCTGGTGGCGCACCTGGGAGACGGCCAGGTCTGCGGTCTGTAGCCGGCGATCCTGGTTGCCTGGCGCGGTGAGGAAGGGCGGGTAGACCGGCGTGCTGACCACCACCGCGTCCCCTGGCTCGCCGATGGCCCGGGTCACCACGTTGAGGCCGCAGACCAGGCCCGGCAGAAAGAGGATGTCGTCGGGGCTGATCTGCCAGCGGTGGAGCCTGGCCATCCGTTCGCAGATGAGTTCCTTGAGGGCCAGCGGCTCCATGCCGTAGCCGAAGATGCCGTGGTCCACCCGCTGGTGGAGGGCCTCCAGCACGGCTGGCGGTGAGGGGAAGTCCATGTCGGCTACCCAGAGGGGCAGCACATCGTCGCCGTAGACGCCCCATTTGGCGCTGTCGCTCCCGCGGCGCTCCACGTACTGGTCGAAGTTGTAGGAATCGGCGTGCAAGGTATCGAAATTACCAGAAGAAGACATGATGGATCCGTAACGGTTGTGTGATGGCGTTATGATAGATGGCCGGGGAG
Organism: Litorilinea aerophila; assembly: GCF_006569185.2. Classification (NCBI taxonomy): domain Bacteria; kingdom Bacillati; phylum Chloroflexota; class Caldilineae; order Caldilineales; family Caldilineaceae; genus Litorilinea; species Litorilinea aerophila. The sequence goes on from NZ_VIGC02000003.1 coordinate 66,979, forward strand.
GAGAGGCAGCTACCGCTGGCCCACCTCCCCGGCTGTTTTCTGTCGGGCTTGTGAGCCCAGAGCCTGTTGATCCCGGGCCAGATCGTCGTAGTGCAGGATGAACCGGCGGCGGGGGTCGTTGCGGTAGGTGGCCCGGGCCATGGTGGTGGTGGCGATGGGCGACGTGATGAAGAAGAGGACGATCAAGATCAACATCCGCAGCAATTCGCCCTGGCCATAGTAGAGGCCGGCGCTGAGGAGCAGGCAGCTTACCCCCAGGGTGGCCGCCTTGCCGGCTGCGTGCATGCGGGCGTAGACGTCCGGCAGCCGCAGGATGCCGATGGCGCTGATCAGGTTAAAGAGCACCCCCACTGCGGCCAGGGCCAGGATGAGCCCTTCCCAAAGCGTCATGATCGTTACCCTCGCTTCTCTGAAATGTGCCGCTCGGTCCGTTCTGGCTCCCACTCGGTGACGTTGGCCTGCTCCAGGTAGCGGGCCAGCATGACCGTACCCAGGAAGCCCAGGGCCGCGGTCACAATGGCCACGTCCAGCAGGACGGCCGCCTCGCCCCGCAGGGCAATCAGGGCCAGGATCCCCACCGCGTGGATGGCGATGATGTCGAAAGCCACCGTGCGGTTGGGCAGGTTCGGGCCTAAGTACAGGCGGATGAAACAGAGGACCAGGGAGATGCTCAGGATGGCGGTGAGGATGGTCAGCCCGGTTTCAAAGATGTTCATATTGCTTCCTCTCCCCTCGAAATTTGCCAGATCAGGCGCTCAAACCCCTGTTTGATGGAACGCCGGAACTTTTCTGGATCTTCTACCACCAGGTTGTGGACGTACAGGACCTTGCGCCCCGTGGTGTCCTGACCCAGCTCCACGCTCAGGGTGCCGGGCGTGAGGGTGATCACCGAGGCCAGCACGGTGATCTCCAGGTCGGTGGTGATATCCAGTGGAATGGCCACAATGCCCGGATCCAGCCGGGGGCGGGGTTGCAGCACCAGCCAGGCCAGCTCGATGTTGCTGACCAGGATTTCCCAGATGACGTGGGCCAGAAAGATGGTGACTCGCACGTTGTGGTGCAGGTAGTCCCGCCGATAGATCATCAAGATCAGGTGACCCACCACAAAGCCAATCCCATACTCCCAAAAGTTGCCGAAGATGGGAAAAAAGGCCGGCCAGAGCAGGGCGATGAGCACGTTGATGGTCAGCAGCAGGGCCATCCCCCGGGGGGTCGGGCCTTCGGCTTCCGTTGGGCGTTGCGGACGGTTATTCGCCATGATCCTTCATCCCCAAAAATTCGATCTGATCCGTGGGCGCCACTGCCTGGATGTAGCCTTCCCGGTCCAGAACCTGGCGGGCGGCGATATCCGACCAGCGGAAGACCGGCCCGCTGAAGAGGCCGATGGCCAGGCTCAGGGCCACCAACAGGGCGATGGGGAACAGGGTCAGCCAGCGCCGTTGGGGTTGGGCCAGGGGCGCGATGGGGTAGATGGGCTGTACCGCCTGGCCGAAAAAGGCCTTCTGCCACAGGCGAACCATGCTCATCAGGGTCAACAGCCCTACGCCCAGGCTGACGGCCGCGATCAACCAGTGGCCGGTGTCCAGGGCCGCCTGGAGCAGGCTCAATTTGCTGACAAAGCCGCTGGAAGGTGGAACGCCGGCCAGGGACATGGCAGCAAAGAAGAAGAGAAAAGCCAGCATGGGCCGACGGGTGAGCAGACCCGACAACTGATCCCGCAGCAGGCTGCCGCTGCCCACTTCGATCTCGGCTGCCCCTCCGGCCATGAGCAGCGCCGTCTTCACGATCATGTGGTGGACCAGGTACAGGATGCCCGCGGCCAGACCGAAGCTGGGGCCAAGCTGGCCCACGCTCATGGCCAGGCCCAGGCCCATGACCATGTAGCCCACCTGGCTGATGATGTGGAAGCTCAGCACCCGGCGTATGGTATTGACTGCCATGGCCCCGAACACGCCCGTCAACATGGTGAAGCCGGCGATGGCCAGGATCAGGGCCTGCCAGCGGCTGAGATACTCTGGAAAAAGGAGGGGATAGATACGGAACAGGGTATAGATGCCCACCTTGGTCAACAGGCCGCCGAAAAAGGCCGTCACCGAAGGGTGAGGCGTGTGGTAGCTGCCCGGCAGCCAGAAGAAGAGGGGAAAGAGCCCCGCCTTGCTGCTGAAGGCAATCAGCAGCAGCCCGGCCACCAGCGTCTGGACCGACTGGGGCGCCTGGGGCAGCCGCTGGGCCAGATGGGCCATGTTGAGGGTGCCCACCGTGCCGTAGATGACCCCCACCGCAGCCAGGAAAAGGGTCGAGGCCAGCAGGTTGAGCACCACATAGCGGATGCCGCCGTTGATCTGGTTGCGCTGGCCGCCCAGGGTGAGCAGGGCAAAGCTGGCCATGAGCAGGACTTCAAAAAAGACGTAGAGGTTGAAAATATCCCCGGCCAGAAACGCGCCGTTCACCCCCATGAGCAGGAAAAGCAGCAACGGGAAATAGTTCATCCGGGCCCGTTGGTCCAGGGTGCCCATGGCGTAAAAGACCGTGGCAAAGGCCAGGATGCCCGTCAGGGTGAGCATGATGGCGCTCAGCCCGTCGGCGAAGACGGTAATGCCGAAGGGCGCCGGCCACAGGCCCATCTGCAGGACCAGGCGATGGCCCTGCAAGGTGTAGACCAGGAGCACCAGCGCAATGGCCAGGTTGGCCGTGACGGCCACCGCGGCAATCCGCCGCTGCCAGCGGCCGGCGTTGCGATATCCCCAGCGGGTAAAGGGCAGCCCCAGCGCGGCAGCCAGCAACGGCAGCACGATGGGGGCGGCCAGCCAGTTCGGATTGAGGGTCATCTCCCATCCACCTCTTTACGCTGTTGGGCTTCACGTTCCGGGGCTGGGGGCTCTCCCTCAGCCGATTCTTCCGAGCCCGTCCGGCGGCGATATTCTTCCACCAGGGAGTATTCCAGCCACTCGTAGTCGTCGGCCTCGGTTTCCAGGTCGCTCAGGTAGTGGCCGTCACTGGCGAAGGGGTCGCCCATGGTGCTGGCCGCCAGCCGCTCTTCCCCCTCAACGCCACCCTCTTCAGCAGTTTCGGCATCGGCCAGGCTGTTGCGCCGATTCACCAGGACCACCACGAAGGCGGTGACGCCGAAGCTGATGACGATGGCCGTCAGGATCAGGGCCTGGGGAAGGGGATCCACGAAACGGCTGATGTCTCCGGTGAAGGACTCCTTGTCGGCCACAATGGGCGGGATGCCCCGGGCCATTCCGCTGGTGCCGAAGAGCAGCAGGTTGACCGCATAGCTCAACAGGCTCAGTCCCAGGATGAGCTTGATGGGATCCCGCCGCAGCAGGAGATAGGTGCCGGTGGCAAAGAGCAGGCCAACCAGCAGGGCTACCAAGAGGCCGATCACGCTTCTTCTCCCCCTTCGCTGGCCTCGCTCTTGCTCAAACCGAGGAGGAATGAGGTCACCACCGCCACCACCACCAGGAAGACGCCCAGGTCGAAGAGCTGGGGCGTGCCGAAATCCAGCTCCAACTGGCCCAGATGAATGGACGCCCACACGCCTTTGAAAAAGCCGCCCTGGCGGAAGCCAATGAGCGCGGCGGCGCCGGCTACCAACAGCCCGATGCCGGCCATGGGGTGCAGGTAGGGGCCGATGAGGCGCCGGACATATTCATCCCCCCGGCTGAGGATCTGAAGCTGAAAGGCCGCGGCCGCGGCCAGCCCGGCGATGAAGCCGCCCCCAGGCTCGTTGTGTCCCCGCAGGAAGAGGAAAACGGCCAGGATCAGCAAAATGGGCGTCAAAATACGATCCAGCAGGCGCAGGTAAAGTTCTGGCATGCCACTTACCCTTCCTCAGAATCATGGTTCAGGGCGATCCGGTCGGCCGGCCGGGGGCGCAGGCGAGCCGAGCGCAGGAGAGCGTAGCCGCCCACCGCGGCAATGGCCAGCACCGTGATCTCGCCCATGGTGTCAAAACCGCGGAAGTCCACCAGGATCACGTTGACCACGTTGGCTCCGTGGCCGCCTGGCACCGCATTCAGCGAAAAATAGTCGCTGATGGTGGGGAGAAAGCGAGGCCCCACACTGAACAGAGTCAGTCCAAAGCCCAACAAGCCCACCAGCACCGAGACCACCAGGTTGCGGATCCGCACCACCCGGCTGAGGGGGGGCAGGGATTGGGGCGGGATCTTGTAGAAGACCAGGACCAGAAGCACCACGGTCAGGATGTCCACCAGGAGCTGGGTCAGGGCCAGGTCTGGCGCGTCGAAGATGACGAAGAAGAGGGTCACGGTGATGCCCACCACGCCGATGCTGACGATGGCGTTGAGGCGGGTCTGGGCGCGCACGGTGGTGATGGCCGCCACAATGGCCAGCGCCACCAGTACCACCTCCTCGAAGTAGACGCCGGCGCTCCAGTCGATGGGCAGGTCCTCGGGCCAGCGGACCTGGGTGAGCGCCCCAACCAGGGCCACCACCGCGGCCAGCAACACCACGCTGGCCTGGGAGGCCAGGGTGCCACCCTGAACTGTGCGGGTGCTCCAGGCCGCCAGGTCATAGAGACCGTAGATCAGCCGGTCAAAGAGGTAGGTGCCGTTGAGCCAGGACGGGGTGGTGGCCAGGAGTCGGCGCAGGGCCGAGCGGATGGCGAAGAAGCCCACGCCCACGGCAATGGCCGCCAGACTGACCAGCAGGGTGGGGGTGACGCCATGCCACAAGGCCAGGTGCACTTCCACCGGGTGGCCGGCAATGGCGCTGGCCGTGGGGGTGAGCAGGGGTTTCTCCACCGCCGTCAGGACAAAGGGAATGGCGGTGCCCACCAGGGTCAGGGCCAGGGGGGCGAAGACAAAGCCAAACCCCGGTGCGTGATGGACGTGGGCCGCTTCTTCGGGCGCTTCCCGTCGGAAGAAGGCCTCCCAGAGCAGGGTGAGGCTGTAGCCCACAAAGAGGGCCCCACCCAGCGCCGCCACCCCCAGCCCGATCCAGCCCACCCAGGGGACGTCGTGTTCCGCATGGTGGAAGAAGGTTTCCAGCAGGGTTTCCTTAGCCAGGAAGCCAAAGAAGGGCGGAAGGCCCGCCATGGAGAGGCCGGCCAGCACCGCCGTGGCTGCCACCCAGGGCAGCTCCCGGCCCAGGCGGGCAAAACGGCGCAGATCCCGGGTGCCGGTGGCGTGGTCCACAATGCCGGCCACCAGGAAGAGGGGGCCCTTGTACAGGGCATGGGCCAGGATGCCCACCACCGCGGCCACGTAGGCCGCTTCGCTGTGGAAGGCCAGGAGCATCACCAGGAAGCCCAGCTGGCTCACCGTGGCGTTGGCCAACACGGCCTTCAGGTCATAGTAACGGAAGGCGCTGACCGCGCCCAGGAGCATGGTGGCCGCGCCCACCGTCAGCAGGCTCCAGAACCAGAGGTCGGTCCCGCTGAGCGCGGGGTGGAGGCGGGCCAGCAGGAAGATGCCGGCCTTGACCATGGTGGCCGAGTGCAGGTAGGCGCTGGCCGGGGTCGGGGCGGCCATGGCGCCCGGCAGCCAGAAGTGGAAGGGGAATTGGGCCGATTTGGTAAAGGCCCCCAGCAGGATCAGGAACAGAGCCACCCCGTAGTAGGGGCTGGCGTCCAGGTTGGGCGTGAACAGGATGTCGCTGATGGTGTAGGTGCCCACGCTCTGCCCCAGGAGGACCATGCCGGCCAACATGGCCAACCCGCCAAAGCCGGTGACGATGAGGGCCCGCCGACCGCCATCCCGGGCTTCCTTCTTCTCGTGCTCAAACGAGATGAGCAGGTAGCTGGTGATGCTGGTCCCTTCCCAAAAGACGAAAAGGGTCAGCAGATTGTCCGACCAGACGATGCCCAGCATGCTCACCATGAACAGGAAGAGCAGGCTGTAAAAATAGCCCTGCCGGGGATGATCTTCCAGATAGTATCCCGTGTACAGAGCCACCGCCGCGCCGATCCCGGCCACAATCAGGCCGAAGAAGAGGGCCAGCCCATCCAGGCGCAGGATGATCTCCAGCCCCAGCGCCGCGGACCAGGGGTAGCGCTCGTGCAGGAAGATGCCCTGGCTAACCGGCTGGAGTTGGGTCAGGAGCATGGCCGTCACCAGGGCCGGCGGGATCGCAGCCACCCATCCCACATGGCGGAAGCGATGGGGGCGCAGAAGCCAGAGGAGGGGGCTGGATACAGCCAGGAGGAGAAGGCTCAAGAGCAACAGCGGCTGAGGTTGCATCGTCGGTCACTCGGTGATATGGTGTAAGGGCCAGGTCCATTCCGATGGGACTGGACAGCCACAAGATAAAATTTTCACAAACACGCGGGATAGCATACACTAGCTCGCAAAAATCCGCAACCAACAGGGCCCCATCCGCCGACCCCATCCGGCAGATGGGGCCAAACCATGGAGCGTCACGCCAGCCATGCGTCACTATCAGGCCATTCCCTACGTCCTCCTCTTGGGCTTTCTCTTCGGCTCCTCGTTGGTGGTCTCTCGTTTTAGCGTCGGGCAATATGCCCCGCTCACCTACATCAGCCTGCGGCTCCTCCTGGCCGCGCTGGGCCACCTGGCCATCTATGGCCTGATGCGCCCCAGGCGGTGGCCCACGGAGCCCCGTCTCTGGCTCCTGGCTGGGGGGCTGGGTGTGTTGGGCTCTGCCATCCCCATGACCGCCATCGTCAGTTCTCTCCAGTACCAGTCCAGCGGGGTAACCTCCTTGCTCTTGACCCTGAATCCGGTGGCCACGGTGTTGATGGCCCAGCTCTTCCTGCAGGATGAACCGCTAACGGTGCGCAAGCTGGCCGGCGCGGTGATCGCCTTTGGCGGCGCAGGCGTGCTCTTGCTGCGGGGGGAAAGTGGCCTGGCCCAGTTCGCCCAGGCTGACTGGCGGGGGTATGCCTGGGTGGGCGTGGGGGTGCTGGCCAGCGCCTCGGGCTCGGTGTATGCCCGGCGCTTCCTGCGCCATGCCAACGCCTGGGACGTGGCCAGCATCCGCATGATGGCCGCTGCGCTGGTCATGTTGCCCATCACCGGCTGGACTGTGGGCTACGATCTGAGCCGGGTGAACTGGCAGGGATACGCGGCCCTGGGCTATGCGGCCCTGGTGGGCACCTTTTTGGCCATGTGGCTGAGCTTTACCATCGTCAAGCGCTTCGGCGCTACGCCCGCTTCCCAGACCTCCTACGTCATGCCCGTGGTGAGTACCCTGTTGGGTGCGGCCCTGCTGGGTGAACAGATCACCCACGGCATGATCCTGGGCATGGGAGTCATCTTCGCCGGCCTCTCTCTCCTGAACTCTCGGGGGCCCACCGGGCGCGGCCGAAGGGCGCCGTCCGAGGCCCGGCGCCTGAGCTCCTGCTGAGCCGACGTGGGGAAAGCTCTATGTATCCTATCCCTAACAGCCACCCTGGGCTCCTGCTTCAGCTACTACAGTCCGGCGTAAATACCACGGCAGAAATCCCGGGTGCCCTCTGGGCACACTCCCTCTGGTGGATCCTGTCGGCGAATTTCGGCCGGGATTGACTACCGCAGATCCCGGCCGAAGGGCATCAGGGAGAGGGGAATCAGCTTGATGTGCTGCTTGGCGAACGGGATGCCGATGATGGTGATGGCCAGGATGGCAGCATGAAACAGGTGCGAGAGCGCGAGCTCCCATCCAAACAGCACCAGCCAGATGAGGTTGAAGATGATGCGCAGGGTGCTGTTGGCATGGGGACTCTCCACCACCTCCTTGCCGAAGGGCGCCAGGCTGGCCAGCCCCAGTTTGATGGACTGGAGGCCAAAAGGGATGCCCACAATGGTCAGGCAGAGGACGATCCCGCCGATGATGTATCCCAGGGCGGTGACAAATCCGCCAAAAATGAGCCAGATGATGTTGCCTAACAAAGACATGCTCGTTCCCTCCTGAACATAGATGTTATCGGGGCGGAAGCCGTCCCGAACTTTTCCAACTCGAAACCAATACGTGGCATCCTTGCTGCAGGTTTCAACTTCTACAGCAGGAGACCCGCCCAAAGCCTATCCAAATATTTTAAGGTTGGGGGGCGGAATTTTGGTTGTGTCCGTGGGGCGGGCTGTGCTATACTGGGGGGCGTAGACGTTCAGTCCCCGTTTTTATCCGTTGGCGTTCACAAGAGGACAATTTCATATCCCTGCAGAGTCGAGCGCGAAATCGCGCCCGAAGGGTGGGTATTTGTCCGAAATTGTTTGGCATCGTTTCGCCATCATTTTTCTACATCCTGGATACCGATTGGGCCATCCGTTCAGGGCATTCATGGCAGAGGGAGGGGTCTCGTGCACAAGGTGAGCGAACGTGACTACGAAATCAGCTTTCCGCGCGAGGACACATCGCGGCGGCGTCGCCTGCCCCGTCAACGCACCCAGTACAGCCCCGTTTTCTTCGTAGCCCTGCTGGCCACCATCGTCAGCGCAGCGGCTTTCCTCATCATCGTGGCCACGTTGATCACGGGCGGCATGTAACCGCCAGCGACGTGGCCTCCAGGGTCCCGGAACAGGGCATAGACCCAGACACATCCGGCGCCGACTGGGCACCATGGCAGATTGGCTGAAAATTCGGAGGGGCTGACCTGTGAGATTTTCGAGACCTGGCCGTTCAGGCCAGGTTTTTTTGTGCTTCAATCGCTGTGGTATAACCCTGGATGTCCGGCCCGTCCACCCAGTTTGCAGGGAAGTCGCCCTGCGCGCGATAATGGCGCCATGGAGATCATGGAACGTACCCTGCCGGACCATTCGGTTCGCCCACCCAGCCAGGCCCTGACCCGAACCGGCGGCTTCCTGGCCGGCTTTACCCATACCCTGCAGCCCTACATCGGCTGTCGCTTTGGATGTACCTACTGCTACGTCCAGGGCCTGGGTGTACACCGGTTCCATCAGCCGCCCCTGCCCTGGGGCCACTACGCCCATCCCCGGGCAGGCATTGCGGAACGGCTGGGACAGGAGTTGGCCCGTCACCAGGCCCGGGGTAGGCTGGAGCGCCTGGCCATTTTCATGTCCAGCGCCACGGACCCCTACCAGGGCCTGGAGCGACGTTGGCGCCTGAGCCGTGCCTGTCTGGATCAATTCCTGGCTTTCCCGCCCGGTCGCTTGCTGGTCCAGACCCGTTCCCCGCTGGTGGAAGAGGACTTCCCCCGGTTGCGGGCGTTGGGGGAGCGGGCCTGGCTCAGCTTCACCCTGGAGACCGACCAGGACGAGGTCCGGCGGGTGGTGACACCGTGGTGCCCTTCCATCGAGCGGCGCCTGGAGACCCTGGCCGCTGCCCGGGAGGCTGGCCTGAATGTCCAGATCGCGGTGAGCCCCTGCCTGCCCTTCTCGTCGGTCGCCTCTTTCGGTCGCCTGCTGCTGGAGCTGGCCGATCGGGTGGTGGTAGACAGCTTCGTCTGCGGGGATGGCCAGGGCGGCCGCCGAACCCGGGCTACCGGCATTCCAGAACTGTACGAAGCGCAGGGCTGGGGGGACTGGCAGGATGAGGGCCCGGCCCAGGAGCTCTACCGCTGGCTGGCCGCCCGCATGGGGGATCGGGCTGGCTGGTCCCAGGCAGGCTTCCGGGCATTGGCCCACCCGGAACAGGGCCGCGCGGACTGATGGCCCACCGCCCGGGGAGGGAGGAAGCCATGGCGTGGACGCTGCACCATGCCCACCGGTGGGATGTGTCCGTGCCGGAGGCGATCCGCATCCAGGAACAGCTGGCTCCCCTGGTTCGGGAGGAGCCCCTGCCGGCGGCGCCCACGTTGGTGGCCGGCGTGGACATGAGCGTGCGGCAACAGCGGGTCCAGGCGGCGGTGGTGGTCCTGCGCCTGCCCGACCTGACGGTGGTGGACCAGGCCATCTGGCGGGGTCCGGTGGACTTTCCCTATGTGCCGGGGCTGCTCAGCTTCCGGGAAGTGCCGGCCGTCATCGCCGCGCTGGAGCGGTTGCAGGCGCGTCCGGACGTCATCCTGGCCGATGCCCAGGGGCGAGCCCACCCCCGGCGGCTGGGTCTGGCCTCCCACCTGGGCGTCCTCCTGGATCTGCCCACCGTGGGCGTGGCCAAATCCCGGCTGGTGGGCACCCATGAGCCGCCGGGGCCGGAGAAGGGCGCCACGGCTCCGCTCTTCCACGGCGAGGAGCTGGTGGGGATGGTGGTCCGCACCCGGGCGAGTGTGCGGCCGGTTTTCGTCAGCGTGGGGCACCGGATCACCCTGGACCAGGCCGTGGCCCTGACCCTGGCCTGCACCACCCGCTATCGCCTTCCCGAGCCCACCCGGCTGGCCCACTTGGCCAGCCGGCGCGCGGCCGGACCGAACCAGGAAGCGTAACAGCAGGGAGAAATCCCCCAGCAACCTGATAACCCACACAACATAAGGAGGAGTCCATGCACTTATTGGGTGGCGTGGAGGCCGGTGGCACCAAATTTGTCTGTGCGGTGGGGACCGGCCCAGACGATATACGCGCGGAGATACGTTTCAACACCACCACCCCCGAGGAGAACCTGGCCCAGGTCATTCGTTTTTTCCAGGAGCACCACGCCCAGACGCCGCTGGCCGCCGTCGGCGTTGCCGCCTTTGGCCCCCTGGACCCAGATCCCAGCTCGCCCACCTTTGGCTACATCACTACCACGCCCAAGCCCGGCTGGGCCCATACCGACGTGGTGGGTCCCCTGCGGGAGGCCCTGGGGGTGCCGGTGGGCTTTGATTCGGATGTGAACGGCGCGGCGCTGGGGGAACATCGCTGGGGCGCGGCCCAGGGGCTGGACACATTCGTCTACATCACCGTGGGCACGGGCCTGGGCGGCGGCGGCATGGTCAACGGCAAGCTGATGCACGGGCTCATGCACCCGGAAATGGGCCACATGCAGATCCCCCACGACTGGGACGCGGATCCCTACCCCGGCTTCTGCACCTACCACGGCGACTGTTGGGAAGGGCTGGCCTGTGGCCCGGCCATCCAGGACCGCTGGCAGTTCCCGGCTGAAGAGCTGCCCCCCGGCCATCCTTCCTGGCACCTGGAGGCCCACTACCTGGCCCTGGGGCTGGTCAACATCATCTGCCTGCTCTCACCCCAGCGCATCATCATGGGGGGCGGGGTCATGCAACAACGCCACCTTTTCCCCAAGATCCACGAGAAAGTGCGTACCTTGTTGAACAACTACATCCAAAAACCGGCCATCACCGAGCACATTGAGGAATACATTGTGCCCCCAGCCCTGGGCGGGCGGGCCGGCGTGTTGGGGGCCCTGGCCCTGGCCGAGGCCGCCCGGGCCGGCGCGCCGTCGGGCCATCAGCAGAGCGCGGAGAAGTCCTGACATGTCCACCGCGGAGATTCAATTCGATCCCGGTCAACATCCCCACCGTCGCCGCAATCCCCTGACGGGGGACTGGGTGCTGGTTTCCCCCCACCGCACCCGCCGGCCCTGGCAGGGGCAGGTGGAAAAGCTACCGGACGAGGAGCGACCGGCCTACGACCCCACTTGCTATCTGTGTCCCGGCAACATGCGGGCCGGCCAGCGGCGTAACCCGGCCTATACCGGGACCTTTGTCTTCGACAACGATTTTGCCGCCCTGCTGCCCGACGGCCCCCGGGGCGAAGTCCAGGACGGAGAGCTCTTCCAGGCCCAGGCGGAAACCGGCATCTGCCGGGTGATCTGCTTCAGCCCGCGCCATGATCTCACCCTGCCCGAAATGGCTGTGGCCGATATCCGGCGGGTGGTGGATGTCTGGGCGGAACAGGTGGTGGAGTTGGGCAGCCGGGAGGACATCCGCTACGTCCAGGTCTTCGAGAACAAGGGGGCCATGATGGGGTGTTCCAACCCCCATCCCCACGGCCAGATCTGGGCCAACTACCGGATTCCCCAGGAGCCTGCCCGGGAGGATGAGGGGCAGCAGCGCTATTTCAGGGCCCATGGCCGGCCCCTCCTGCTGGACTATCTGGAAGCAGAGCTGGAGCGGCGGGAGCGGCTGGTGGTGGAAAACGAGCACTGGGTAGCCCTGGTGCCCTACTGGGCGGTCTGGCCGTTTGAGATCCTCCTGCTGCCCCGTCGGCATGTCACCGCGCTGCCCCAACTGGCGGACGCAGAACGGGACAGCCTGGCCGATATTCTCAAACGGCTGTTAACCCGCTACGACAACCTCTTCGAAACCAGTTTCCCCTATTCCATGGGCTGGCATGGCGAACCCACCGACGGCCTCTCCCGCCCCTACTGGCAGCTCCACGCCCACTTCTACCCGCCCCTGCTCCGTTCGGCCACGGTGCGCAAGTTCATGGTGGGCTACGAGATGCTGGGCAACCCCCAGCGGGACATCACCGCCGAACAGGCGGCGGATCGGCTGCGCCAGCTGGACGAGGTCCACTACCGCCAGCGCAGCGGATCCTGATCGTTGTAGAGACGCACGGCCCCGTAGAGACGCACGGCCGTGCGTCTCTACGGTATTTATATTTATTCCACTTGCTGGAACTCCCCATCCACCACCTGGTAGATCCAGATCTGGGGATCGACCAGGTCGCCGTTTTCCTGATATTGCAGGGTATCCACCAGGGTTTCAAAGCGCCCCCGCCGCAGGGCTTCCGTGACCGCGTCCCGCTCCAGGGAATCGGCCTGTTGCACCGCCTGGCTGAGGACCTGCATGGCCACGTACCCGTTCACCGAATAGGTGTCTGGGTTGCGGTACTCCACCGCCTGGTAGGCTTCGATCCAGCGCTGGTCGGCCACGTTGGCGGGGCTGGGTGCGAAGGCGCTGACGTACATCCCCTCGGCTGTGCCGTTGGCCTCGTCGATGGTGGCAGCCAGGAAAGCGCCATCGCTGGCCAGCATGGGCACGGTGATGCCCGCCTCCACCAGGGCAGCCCGCAGGTAGGGGGCCTCGATCTCATAGCCGGCGTAGAAGATGGCATCCGGGTTCGCGCTCTGGATGCGGGGAATCTCCTCGTCGTAGCGGCTTTGTCCCTCGGCCACCTGGAGGGTCAGGACCACTTGGGCGCCCAGCTCCTGCAGGCGGGCCACCAGGGCATTGGCCAGCCCCTGGCCATACTCGGTGTCGTTGTGGAGCACAGCCACCCGACGGGCGCCCAGGGTTTCCACCAGGAACCGGGCATCTACCGCGGCCTGGACGCTGTCGTTGGCGTTGACCCGGAAAAAGTTGGTGTAGCCCCGGGCCGTCAGGCTCTCTTCCGAGGCGGTGGGGGTGATGACCACCAGGGGCATGTCCCGGTAGTACTCCATGGCGGCCAGGGTCTGGCCGCTGTTCAGATGGCCGATGACGCCCAGCACCCGCTCGCCCTGGTCGAGGGCCTCCTGAATCTGGGCCACCTGGGCCACGGCGACCTCGCTGTCGGATTCGTCGTCCAGGGGGCGTACCACCACCCGGTAGCCCAGCAGACCTCCGCTGCGGTTGAGCTCTGCGGCGGCCAGGCGCACGCCGCCCAGCACTGTCTGCCCGCCGTTGGCCTGGAAGCCGCTCAGGGGGACGGCCACGTAGACGATGACATCGCCCCGGCCGGGCTCGGCACTGCTGCCTCCACAGGCAGCCAACAGGAGCGTCAGGGCGGTCAACAGGAGCAGGAGCAGACGTCGGTTCATCGTCGCCATTCGATGGGTTCGCCTCTCAAGGGTTGTAATGTCCACGCTCTTTGCACGTCCGTTCCGTCACCAAGGGACTGTGGCTCATCTACCACAAATGTGCGCTACCCACCCCGGTTTCGCAGGCAACTAAACAGGTTCGCACACATTTGGGAGATGAGCCGGGACTATTCACCCCAGTCCCTTGGTGTTGTAGTTGTAGACCTCGTTGATGCTGCTCACCAGGTCGTTCAGGCGGGCCACCTGTTCCCGGATGTCGGCCTGGAGCCGTTCGGCCCGGCCGCTGCCCACGCTCTGGGCGTCAATGAGCTGCACCTGGCTGTAGACGGTGGCCAGCGCGGTCAGGCTCTGCTCCAGCTGGAGGGCGGCCTGTTTCATGCGCGCGTCCAGGGCCCGCAGGGCCTGCCAGTGTTTGCCCTTGCTCTCCAGCACCGCGTCCAGCTCCGCCTGGACCGCGGGGTTGCCCTCCAGCCGGCGTTGGGCGGTGAGCCGCTCGATCTCCTTGGGCAGGGCCTCCCGCTCCCGGGCCAGCAGGTCGTCCCGCCGATACGCGTCCAGGCGCAGGGCCAGCTGGTAGATGTTGCTGATCCAGTCGGTCATCTGGCTCGCAGTGTCCTCCAGCCGGTCCCGGATGACGCCGGGGCGATATTGGCGGATCTGGGTTTCGATGCGCCGCTGGTACTCCAGCGCAGATTCCACCGCGCGGCGCAGCTCCCGGTCCTGGATGGCCCTGGGGTTGAACTGCTCCTGGAAGAGCTGCAGGAGCACCCGGGCGTTGGTTTCTGCGTCCGTCAGGCTGGAGTAGACGATGGCCGCCAGGCCGATGAGCCCCAGCAGGGGCCAGCCGAAGCGGGGCCACCAGGGAAACGGCCGGGGCAGCAGAAAGGTGAGGACGATGCTCAGGGCCAGCACCAGGGCACTTTCCCAGCGAAAGATGGCGTACTGGATCAGGGCGCTTTGGGCCTTCTGTTGCAGTTGGGCGCGTAAGGTGGTCATGGCGTTCAGAAGTAGGTGGAGATGATCCGGTACAGCTCCTGGATGTCGGTCTCGTCTGCCCGGCGGAACTGTCCCTGGCCGATGCGGGCCAACTCCTGGAGCAGCCGTTCATCTGCGTCCTGGCCGAAGGCGATGGTGAAGATCACCGGTGGGCGGCTGCCGGAACGCCGCAGCAGCTCCTCGATGTCCGCCAGGCGGCGGTAGCTTTCGTTCTCCTGGCCGTCGGTCATGACCACGACCGCGTTGATGGCGCTCTCATCGCCCTGGGCCTGGAGGTCGGCCACCGCGTCGTAGACGGCGTCGATGAGGGCAGTGCCGCCGAAGGCCTCCATCTGCTCGATGACCTGGAGCAGGTCCCGGCGGTTACGCTCATCCATCACCCGCAGGGGGATGAAGTTCTTGGTGCTGGTGCCGAACTCGATGAGGCCCACCCGGTCCCGGTCCCCCTGGATCTGCTGGACGAAGGCGGCCAGGGCCTCCCGGGTGCGGGCGATCTTGGTGCCCTCCATGCTGCCGCTGGTGTCCACCACCAGGTAGACGTTGGTGGGACGCTTCGTATAGTACCAGACGTTGCGCACCACGTTGACCACCGAGGGCGGGGGCATCTGCAGGGTGGTCTGGGGTTGTCGCCAGTCCACCGCGTCGGTGTTGGCGAAGGGGCTACCCGGCCCGTCCAGGGGGATGCTCAGGTCGGCCGGGCGATAGCCCGCGGCCAGCAGGGCCAGCTGGCTTTCCTGGCTGCGCAGGAACTGGGCGAAGGCCTGGAAGGTGAGGCGCTGGTTCTCGGTGACAGAAAGCTCGTGGGGCTTGTTGCCCAGCTCCAGCAGGGCCAGGGGGTGGTCGGTCCACAGGGTGCCCTCGGCCGGGTAGATGGCCACCAGCCGCTCGCCCTGTTGCCGGCGGTTCCAGTCGATGACCACCTGTTCCTGGCCCACAAAGGCGTCCAGGAAGGAGCGGCCCTCCTGGGCCAGGCGCTGGACGATGACCTCCTCGCCCTCGCCGTAGAAGCGCACGGTGGCTTCCACCGCCTGGACATACGCCAGGGTCTCCTCCGCGGTGGCGGCCTCTTCCGTCAGGCCCCGGGTCAGGCCGGCGCCGGCGTAGAATTCGGCCAGGGTGGCCAGGAGGCCGCTGGCGTTGTTGGTGCTGGGGTGATTCCACTTAAAGTTGGGGTCTTCGGTGGCCTTGCGCTGGATGTCCTGCCAGCCGATGGGCCGTTCCGGCCAGCCCAGCTCCCGGGCCACGCTTTCCCACGCGGCGATGACCACCGGGCTGACGGCATAGCGCATCTGCTCGCTGATCCGCCGCTGGCCGATGGGGATGGTCGTATCTTCGTTCTGGTCGCCGTAGCGTCGGGCCCACTCCGCTTCCAGTTGCTCCAGCCACAGGCTGCTGTCCGGCGACATGGCCTGAAAGGGGGGGAAGTCCAGGGCTTGCTGGACCATCTTTTCCGGCACTTCGGTCACCAGGCGCACGGCCATCTTCTTGCCATCGGGGGTGCGGTAATCCAGGCTGTTGAAGCGGCCGGCCAGCTCCTGGAGGACGGGCGCCATCACCGGCGAGACGGCCACGGTCAGCTCGGCACTGTCCACGGCCCAGGCGGGCACTTGTTGGACGATGTCGTCGCCCCGGTCGGTGAAGGCGCGCACCACCCAGAGGATGCCGCTGATGGTGGCGGAGGTGCAGAGTACCAGGCTCAGGGCAATGGCCCCGATGGCCAGGCCCAGGTTGCGGCGTCGGATGGGCGCACCCCGGCGGCGTGGGGTATGGCGGTTTCCCAGGTTCATGGCAAGTCCCTTCACCGTGCCACGTTGAGCTCAAACCAGCGTAACAGCGCCAGCAGCACATCCCGATCCGGGTTGCGCATGGCTGCGGTTCGTTCCACCACAGGCAGCACGCCCCGATCCTGCCACTTTACGAAGAGGCTCTCCTCGGTGGCGTCCACCGGGACGTTGGGGTTGGCCGGGCGCAGGCCGTAGGCCAGGGCGGCCTTTTGCTGCTCCTCGGAGAGGAGGAAGCGCTGGAACGCCAGGGCTGCGTTCTTCTGCAGTGCGCTGGTCTCCGGCCCGACCCAGACGGTGAACGGGAAGTCAAACCAGGTCACGTAGGTGGGGTAGTAGATTTGTAGCGGGTCGTCCCAGCGGGTGAGGATACCCTGCATGTTCTGCAGGAGGTCGCTTTCCAGCAGCTGGCCGCCGTCGCCTACGCTGTAGCCGAAGAGGGCGAAGTCTTCCGCGGTGTAGGCGCTGGCGCTGCTGAAGTCGGTGACCGCGCCCATGAGCTCGGCCAGCCAGGCCTGGAAATCCGGGTTGGTGACGTCGGCCACGGAGATGTCGGTGCGGCCGTAGTATTCGCCGGCCATGGCGATCATGGCCGCCAGGCCACCCACATTTTTGCTGGGGTCCGGCACCACCAGTTTGAAGTAGCCCCATTCTGGTTTGCCGCCCAGCTCGGGCCAGCCTCCTTTGGCAATGGCCGCGTCGTGGATGGTCTGCCAGTTGATCTCGCCAAAGTGGTCGAGGAGCACCTGGGCCCGGGTTTCGTAGACGCCCCAGGCGAAGAGGCTGATGGCGATGGGACGGGCCCGGTATTCGCCGTCGGTCAGGAAGACATCCCGGCCCAGGCGCTCTTTGTAGGAGGCGTTGGCCAGCTCCACCAGATAGCGGCTATCTGGAATCCAGGCGGTGGGGAAGTCGGCCAGGGCCTGGCGTTCGGCTTCGGTCAGATCTTCCGGCCGTTGATCGGGGCCCAGTGCGCCGTACTCGTTGCGGTCCCAGCGCCCCAGCGCGGTGAGGCCGTCCACCGCCACGATCTCCACCCGGATGGTGGCACCTTCCAGGGTATGGTTGCCGTCGTTGAAGGCCGCGGCTGCACTGCGGACCCACGGCTCCACCGGTAGTGCGGTCAGGATGCGGATGGTCACCTGTTCCGGGCGATCCACGGTGAAGCCGGCGGTGGCCGTGTTCCCCGGGCTGCGCAGGGCCAGGGAGGCGCCGACGATGAGCAGGGCAATGGCGAGGATGGCGACAAAGATCCAGCGTGTACGGTTCATTCTGTGTCTCGCAGGTCCATGGGTTTGGACATCAGCCAGCCTGGCATGACAGGAGGGGCCAACCGGTCCGGCTGGCCCCAGGGTGAAACGAGATCAAGCCTGAAGGGCTCCTGTCACTCGGACGTTATTCCAGGCCCAGACGCTTTTTGCGCTCCGCGAGCTGGGCGTTGAGGGCGCTTCGCTCCAGCACCTGATCCATCTGTTCGTCCAGGCTGGCGGCCCGCATTTCGCTGGCGGTGCTGGCCTTGTCCAGGCGGGCGTAGATGCTTTCGGCAATGTGGCGGATGTCGCTGTCGCCGGAGCCCATCAGGTCGTCCAGGCTCTTCATGGCCTTGACGGTGGTTTCCTTGCTCTTGGCCAATTCCAGGAGGGCCTGGAGCTCTTCCCGCTCCTGCTTCATGGTGGCCAGGCGGGCTTCCAGCTTCACCTTGGCGTCCAGCAGCTTTTGGAATTCGGACTCCTGGCGCTTGAGCTGCTCCTTGTAGGTCTCCACCAGCCGCTGGGTGCTGTTGAAGCGGCTCTGCGCGGCCAGGGCGGCGCTCTCGTTACCCTCCCGCAGGAAGGCGTCGATGGCCCGGTCCAGCTCCTGGAGGCGATGCTCGTGGTCGTCCAGCCGGCGCTTGATGGACTTGACCTCGCCGCCCACGGTGGCGGCGGCGTCTTCCAGGTCGGCCAGGTGATCTTCCACCTGGCGGATGTACTGGTCGATGACGGCCAGGCTGTTGCTCTTGAGGGCCTGGTCGACCATGTAGTGCAGGTTTGCCGAGATCAAGGTCGAAACTTTTTCCAACAGGGATGCCATGGGATGTCCTCCTGATAGATAGTCGATCAATAATCAATATATGAGCTACTTGGACTTGTACACCTCACGCCGATGCCTGACAAAGTGAACCACGATCTTGTTTTGCGTCCGATCATAGGTGTACAGCACTCGATAATCACCAACACGCAGTTTAAACACACCTTGCCATTGTCCCGTCAATGGTTCCGGTTTGATCGCATCAATGTTCTCGGCCAGCCATTTCAATTTTCTCAGTACTTGTTGTGCCACAGGCGGATCCAGGCGGGACAAATCGCTTTCGGCATTGGATGTGAAATTTACCTGATACATCACCAGGTGAGGCCCAGTCTTTTCGCCACTTCTTGTGCAGGAATTGTCTCCTCGCCTGCCTCTACTTCGGCAAGAGAACGTTGAAGCTCTGCTGCGAAGTCTTCACGCAGCTCCAATCCCTCGTCGGGATCACCCATCACTTCCAGAAGGGTTTGCAGGACCACCTCTCGAACGAGCTGTTTGAGCTCTTGTACGGTCAATTCGGCCACTTTTGGTTCTGTCATGGTGGTGTACCTCTCGCTTATTGACCCCGAACCATTCGATTGCACCCGCATTATAGCCTGTTGCAGCGCTCCCGGCAATGACCTGGCGCTGACAGCATGCTCCCGGCTGGCTGACCGAGGCGCCAACCGGGAGCGGGATGGAAGGTCGGGACCGGGTGATTTACGGGGTTTTTGTGGAGGCTCCGTTGCGAATCTGGCTGATTACGGCCAGCACCAGGGGCGCGTAGGGGGCCAGGCCGCTCTCTTCAAAGCCTGCCACCTGGCGGAGCTCATCCAGGTTGGTGGGGGCCTGGTGGGCCAGGGCCTTCAGCAGGCTCGTCCCCGCCAGCCGGGATGGCGGACAACCTTCCTGCACCGAAAGCTTCTGGCGGAGTTCCTGGAGCTTGAGGTAGAGTTGCCGCTGTACTCGAGGCGGCAGCGGCCCCGGGGCGGCTAGCCTGGCCTCTTCGGCCCGCTGGGCGCGCAAAAGCTCATCATCTTTCTCCCCCTTGGGATAGAGGCGGACCAGGTCCAGGATGGTGGGGCCGAAGTGTTGGAGGCGCTGCTCTCCCATGCCGGGCAGCGCGGCCAGTTCCTCTTCGGTCTGGGGGCGGGTTTCCGCAATGCGCAACATCAGCTCGTTGCTCATGATCATGTAGGGGGGCTGGCCCAGCTCCTCGGCACAGCGGCGTCGCCAGAGCCAGAGGGCCTTCTGCAGGGCGGTGTAGCGGTCTCCTTCCCGTTCTGCCTCCTCGGGCTGTGGGGGGGGCTGCGGGGGGGCGTCCCCGGCTGCTGCCGGTGCGGCCGGGAGCTCTGCCAGCTCGGGGTGCTCGGCCAGCCAGCTCTCCGCCTCGGCCCGGCCTCGCCGGGTGGGCGCCAGGACGGGATAGCCGTGGCGTTCATACTGGCGCAGGCGGTGATCGGCCAGCAGATCGTCGATGTAGCCCATGATGGTGGCTTCGCCCAGGGCCTTGAGCCGCCCGTGGTGGCGGGCCTGATCCGGCGGCACCGGCGCGCGCAGGCTGCCGGCCAGGATGCGGGCCAACCCGCTGCGGCCCACGGGCTTGGGCAGGCTGAGGAGGCAGTCGATGATCATGGGCTCAATGTCGGCATCGTCGGGCAGGGCCGGGGCAGCTTCCGTGGGTACCAGGATGTCGGGGCGAACCCCGGTGCAGTTGTCGCACACGGTGCAGCGGTTGCGGGGAGGGCTGCCAAAGTGGGCGCTGATGTAGCCGTGGCGGCAGCCGTCGGTGGTGGCGTAGCCCACCACATCGTCGATACGCCGCTGGGCAATGGCGGCCGATTGGGCCAGCATCCGCTCCAGGCGGTCCCGCATGTCAGCCGGCCGTCGGGCCACCTCAATGTACATGGCCCGCTGGGAAGCCTTCACCCGGAGCCAGCCCTGACGTTGCCAGGCCAGCAGGCGGCCCTCTACCAGGTGGAGGGGCCAGCCCATGAAGGCGCCGATGTCCCGGGCCTTGAAGGAGGCCACTTCGCCCGGGCGGAGGGCCAGGCCCGCCATCAGGTAGCGGAAGTCCTCGTCATCCGGCGGCGTGGGCTGACGGCGGGGCATGGCAATGGTGAACTCCTGGGGCACGTCAAATCCCCGGGTCATCAGATCGCAGCGCTCCAGCATACTGATGGCCACCCGCAGGCTGGTCTCGTCGCTGTTGAGGACCTGCTGGAGGCGGCGCATGTCCACGATCCCGGCCTCGCCCGGCTCTTGATCCACTTCCTGGCCGGCCATGGAGAGATTCACCGCCAGTTGGGTGGACACCGCCTGGTAGACCTTCTCCAGGAAATCCACCGTGAACTCATCGGCTTTGGCCCACCGGCGCAGGTTGGCCCAGTCGTTGTTGCTGTAGAAGAGGATGCCCTGGCTGGGGCGCCCGTCCCGGCCGGCCCGGCCCACCTCCTGATAGTAGGCCGCCAGGCTTTGGGGCGGGTGGAAGTGGACGATGAAGCGGATGTCCGGCTTGTCGATGCCCATGCCGAAGGCCACCGTGGCCACCACCACCCGGGTGCGGTCGGACATGAAGCGGTCCTGGACGGCGCTGCGGTCGGCCAGGCCGGCGTGGTAGGCCTCCGCGGCCACGCCGGCCTGCCGGAGCTGGAAGGCCAGGGCCTCGCTCTTGTGGCGGCTGTTGACGTAGACGATGCCGCTGCCCTCGGTTTCGGCCACAAACTGGAGCAGGGCAGCGACCTTCTCCTCCTCGTGGTGGAAGTGGAGGGCGGAAAGGAAGAGGTTCTCCCGGAAGATGTCCAGGGCCATCACCCGGGGGCGCCTGCTCCGTTCCGGCTCGCCGTCGCCTTCCCCTTCCCCGGCCGTCTCCTCTATCTGCATGTAGTCGATGATCTCATCCCGCACCCGGGGGGGCGCGGTGGCGGTCATGGCCAGGGCGGGTGGGTTGCCCAGCTCCCGCCGGGCTTCCTGGATGAAGAGATAGTCCGGGCGGAAGTCATGACCCCACAGGCTGACGCAGTGGGCTTCATCCACCACGAAGAGATCCAGCCCCACGTCTCGCAGGGCGTGCAGGAAGGTGATCTGCCGGAGCCGTTCGGGCGCGGCGTAGATCAGCTTGTAGTCGCCCCGGGCGATCCCCTGCATGCGGGCCTCGTACTCTTCGTCGCTCAGGCTGCTGTTGATAAACGTGGCCCGGCGTCGGGCGCCGGCCGGCAGGCTCTCCACCTGATCTTTCATCAGGGCGATGAGGGGGCTGATGACCAGGGTGGCCCGGGGCTGAATCAGGGCGGGCAATTGGTAGCAGAGGGATTTGCCTGCGCCCGTGGGCATCACCGCCAGGATGGATTCTCCCCGCAGGACGGCGGCGATAACTTCAGCCTGACCTGTACGCAGCTCACTGAAACCAAAATGGCGAATGGCCTCCAGCTGGATGCGGCGTCGCTCTGCGCGGCTGACCTGGATGGATTCTGGCCCGCTCAGGTGACGGTAGAGGCGAGCCGGATCCTGGACCAGATCCGGATCCACGTTCACCAGGGGCCCCAACCGCTCCTGTAGCTCCTGAAAACGGCGCTGGCGCTGGCGCTCCAGCTCCAGCTGGACGGCCTGGGCACTCTGTTGATGGCCCAGGTCGGCCAGAAGCCCCGCCAACTCCTGCAGGGAGGCCGGCCCCAGGCCTGGGGGGACCCCGGAACCCAGCCGCTGGACGTAGGCTTCGGCCAGCTCCCGTTCGCCGGCCTGATGGGCCAGGCGGGCCAGGGTCAGGGTCGCCTGCAGGTTGGCCCGGCTGGACGGCTCCCGGATCTCCAGAAAATGCTCCAACAGGGCGCGCGCCCGGGGGAATTGTCCCAGGTGGGTGTAGATTTCGGCCGCGGCGCAGACGGCCAGGGTGTGGCGGGGGTAGGCGTCCTGCAGGTCGTCGGCCACGGCCTGGGCATGGGCGCCATGGCCCAGCCCCAGGAGGGCCTTTGCTTCCAACACCTGGGAGGCCAGGGTGGTACTTCGATGTTGTCGGCGCTCAATGGTGTCCAGGGCCTGGGCATAGTCACCCAGCCGAAGATAGGCCTGGGCCTGGTGATCCAGGAGAAGCAGGAGGGGGCCATGGAGCTCTCGCAGTCGCTCCACCAGGGCCAGGTGCTCCTCCGGGCTCCCCCAGAGCCGGAGGTAGTCCAGGAGCTGATCCCGGAGATCCGGCGGGAGGTTGGCGATATGGTCCTGGGTAAGCTGCAACGCGCCGAGCAGGGACAATGCTGAGGTCTGTTGATGGCCCATGATACTTCCGTAGGTGCATGCGCATCAAGGATCTGTGGGTCTCGACCCGCACCGGTGGGGAAAACCTTGCGCCTGCAACATAACATCGAGGGGCGCTGTTGTCAACATAAATTTCACCCCAGGGGCAATTTTACTTACCTCTTCACCCCCAGCGGGGGAAGGGGATGGGGACTGAACCATGACCAGGTGACGGGGTGGCCAACAGGGGCGGGCAGAGGCGCCTACCCCTGTTGGCATAGCGTTCGTCGCTTCGACACCTTCCCCGGGTCCCCGGCTCAGTGGCTGACCTGGCCGCTGACACAGGCGATGTGGGTACCCTGGAAGAGGTTCGCCGTCATCTCCGCGCAGTGGGTCCAGTTGCCCGGCATGTGGCCGGCCTGGGCCCCAAAGCGGATGGTGTGGCTGCCTCCCGGTGCCCCAGGCTGGCTGACGATGGCCACCTCGAAATCGCCGTGGGGATAGGACGGCCGGGGTGGGGTGCCGGTTCCGTTGAAGTAGACGGTCACGCCGGCGTTGCCAAAGGCATTCTCCGCCCCCACCGTCAGGTTGCCCCGGTTCCCCCGGGTGATGCTCGGCCCGTAGACGAAGCTGATGTCTTCCTCTGGGTGGGCGTCCTGCGCGGTGCCGATCCAGAGCTGGAAGGTGTTGCGTTCGTCCGCGGACTGGTAGTTGGGCACGTTTTCCCACTCGATGACGATCCAGTTGTCCGCGCCATCGGTGAGGACATTGATCAGGATGCGGCCGCCCTGTTCCGGGTTCAGGTCGGTCCAGAAGGGGGCCAGGACGTTGTTGGGCACGGCGGGATCGGGAAAGTCGCTGTTGATGTGCTGGACGTCGTCCGCGGTGCCGCCGCCCACCACCACGTAGCCGTTGGAGACGATGCCGACGCGGCTATAGGTTTCCCCGCCGTAGAAGAAGCCGGGCACATTGAAATTGGCGATACTCTCGTCGGTGGCATTCACCACCACGCTGCCCCGAAAGCCAGCCAGGGGGACGTAGCCCGCCGGCGAGGCCGTGGGGCTGATGACGGCGCCGATCTGGGGCGGCGTGGCCGGGGGCAGGATGCCGCCAAAGCTGATGCCGTTGCCGTCCACGTTGGCCCCTTCCACCGTCTCCGGCAGGAGGGTGAGCTGGCGGGGCAGCCGGTCGACCACGGCCACGTGCGCCTCCGCAAAGCTCCGGTTGGTCAGGGTGAGGGTGCAGTCCGTCCGCTCCAGGCGGCTCAGGACGTTGGGGGTGCAGGCGGCCGTAAGGGTGACGACCGGCTGTCCCCGGACCAGGGTGATGGGGAAGTCGTGGTGCTCCCGCCCGCGCTTGAAGTTGATGTTGGCGTGGCGCACCTCACCCAGGGGCACGGTGGACGCGTCCACCGTGATGGGGAGGAGCAGCTCGCTGTGGGGCTCGATCTGGATAACCTTGGGGATATCCACCTGGACATCGGGCGGCGCGTCCACCGTGAGCACCCAGACCCGTTTCTTGTCTGTCAGGTTGGCAATGCGTCGCTGGACGGTGATGCGCCCCGGCATGTCCGGCAGGAAGAGGCTGGGGTAGTTGGCATTCCACAGCTGATTCGCCAGGGTCCGAAACTCATCGGCCGGGGCGTCGATGGTCAGGGTGGCGTCCCCGGCCCGGCCCAGGTTGAGACGCCCGGCCCCCCGGTCGAAGGGCGTGGCAGGGGTGCCGTCGGGCAGGACCACATTGGCCGTACGCGCGGTGGTCATCAGGGCGGACTTGATCTGGCCGGGCGTCCACTCGGGGTGGATGGCCTTGAGCAGCGCGGCGGCGCCTGCCACGTGGGGGCTGGCCATGGAGGTCCCCTGCAGGACCTGGAAGAGCTGGCCGGGCAGGCCGCCCAGCAGGGTGGCCGGCAAGGGCGTGTGGCCGGCCAGGATCTGGACGCCCGGCGCCACCAGGTCCGGCTTGTTGATGCCCAGGATTTGCTGGGAGCCGCCCCGGCTGCTGAAGGGGGCCACCACATCCCCCTGGGCCGCCGCGCGCGTGCCCGGCGTGAAGGTGGCATGGACGCTGCTGTGGCTTTGCAGGAACTGGATCAGCTGCTCGCCCGCGTCCGCCTCCAGGTGCACGGTGGGGATGAAGTGGTTGTCCGGGTTGACTCCCTGGGGCGTGAGGTTGCGCAGGATCATGCCGGCGGCGCCCGCGTTGGCGGCGTGGTAGCTCTTGAGAACCCGGGCGCTGCTGCCCCGGTTACAGACCACGATGGCGCCGGCCGGGACCGGACCCATGGCGGCGCTGCAGCGGCCGCCCACCTCGCCCGGGGTGGCCGGATCGTCGGCCAGCACCACGGGGGCCGGCGCGAGGATGCCGGGCGTCACGCTGGCACCGGTGAGCTGGAGGGTGTCGCCGTTGTCGGCCACCAGCAGCAGGGTGCTGACGAAGGCCCGGTCGGTGCTGCTGGCCCCCACCGTGGTGACCCACGGTCCCCGGTGTTCCACCGTATCCGCCTGGGGGCCGTCGTTGCCGGCCGAGGCGGCCACGAAGATGCCCTGTTCGTAGGCGTTGAGCAGGGCCAGCTCCACCGGATCCCGGTACGGCGAGGCTCCGCCGCCGATGGACAGGTTGATCACGTCCACCTTATCCCGGATGGCCTGCTCGATGGCGGCGATGATATCGCTCTGATAGCAGCCCTGGTCCGCGCAGACCCGATAGGCGACGATGTGGGCCCGAGGGGCCACGCCGGAGACGGTGCCGAAGGGCAGGCCGAAGATGCTGGCGCTGACGCCGGCGTTGCCAGCCGCAATGGAGGCCGTGTGGGTGCCGTGGCCGTTGTCGTCCCGGGCAGAGTCGAACTCGTCGGGCAGGAGGCCGATGACCGTTTTGTAGGTCTCCAGGTAGGTGTAGGCGCCGATCAGCTTGTTGTTGCAGGCGAAGGGCGCGTCGTCCGGGTTGGCGCCCATATTGCCGAAATCGCAGGTATTGCGCGGGGGCGCGTCGCCGAAGCCGTTGGCGCCGGGCCGCACCGGGGGAGGCGGGTAGGGCTTGCCGGACGGGTCCGGATCGGCGAAGGATGGATGTTCAGGCCAGATGCCCAGATCCAGGACGCCGATGGTGACGTGTTCGCCGGCGTTGCCCTGCCCGCCCAGCATCTGCCAGGCCACCGGTGCGCCGATGAAGCGGGGGCTTGCGTCGGTGTCGGGCTCCACCAGCCTGTCCAGGTACAAGGCCTGGACGCCCTGGATCTCCTCCAGGATGGGCAGGCGTTCCTCCGGCACCACCAGGGAGGCGCCCCGGAAAGCCCGTTCGTAGCGGTGGATGACGGCCCCTCCCACCTGGGCTGCCAGTTGCTCGGCGTCGATGGATTCATCCAGCACCACAATGACGCTGGCCTGCTGCAACCCGCCTCCGCCGGACGCCACGGCCGCCGCGATGGGCTCCGGCTTGGGGCGAGTCTGGACATCCTCCGGCTGGAGGGGGGCGGACTCATCGGGCTCCAGCCGGGACGGGTCCACCGGGTGGGTGGGGGTGGGCTGGGGCGTCGGCTCGGGGGTGGTGGTGGGCGTCGGCGTCGGTTCAGGCGTTTCGGGGGTGGGCGAGGGTTCCTGGGTGGGGGTGGGTTCAGGCGTCTCTGGGGGGGGCTCTGCCAATTCCCCCTGGATAACCAGGGGCAAAAACAGGGCGCTGTTTGGATCTGCCTGGGCATAGAGGCCTGGTTGGCCGGCCATCAGGAGCAGGGCCAGCACCAGGAGCAAATGTGGGATGATGCGCATCCTCTTCTCCCTTCGGGTGTTAATAATTACGGATCGATCGGCGGTGCTCTGGATTCACCCCACACGGCCCATCCGGCTCCAAAACTGGATGGGGGACGGTGCTGCTGGTACAATAGTCCCTGACTTTGGCCGCCAGGCGTGGTGTGGTTGGTGCTGACGGACGGCCCGCTGCCGGCGTATGAAGGGCGCGGCAGTGCCAGGGCTGGGGGAATTTCACGAAATTATAGCGGTTTTGGGGTGGCCGTTCAAGCGGTTGATGGGCTAAAATTTAAACGATTTGGCTACGATTCTTGCACACGAACGAGTGCTTCGAAATCGAATGTGTCTGTTGGTCAGGTCAGGCCGGGCAGGCTGGGGGGCGTCTCCGGGAGGCCAGCGGGCGTGGGGCCAGCTTCTGCCCTGTTTTGACGCCTGCTGTTCTGTCCCATATAATCTCTTGCCATCCCTGTCTGTTTGCAAGATCTTCCGTCCGGCGCGCCCTGGGCAGCTATGGTGGCCGGTTAAGAAGGGGAAGCGTCCTGCGGGGAGGGTCAGGGAGGGGGATGGACATCTTCGGCAACGACAGCAACGGCGCCTGTCACGCTGTTCGCCTCCGGTAAATGCCAGGGGGCGAAGCGACATACCTTAAAATATCCTTTCTTTTCTTTCGACTGGAGCCTTGACGCTCAACTGGATCAGGAGAATCGATTTCATATGACTCGAGTTTTTGTGACCGGCCTGGGTGCCATATCACCCATCGGCAACGACGTGGAGACCTACTGGCAGAATCTGCTTGCCGGCAAATCGGGGGCAGGGCGGGTCATGCAGTTCGATCCGGGGGATATGCCCTACAACATCGCCTGCGAGGTGAAGGACTTTGATCCGGCCGACTACATGGACCGCAAGCTGATCCGCCGCACTTCCCGCTCGACCCAGTTTGCCATCGCGGCCAGCAAGCAGGCCCTGGCCGACGCCGGCCTGGTGATCGACGAAACCAACCGGGACAACGTGGGCGTCATGATGGCCACGGGCGGCGGCGGTTTCACCGAGATCGAGGCAGCCACCATCACCATGATGGAGAAAGGCTGGCGCTCGGTGGGTCCGTTCGTGGTCCCCAACGCCATGTCCAACGCGGTAAGCTGCCTGGTTTCTATTGAAACCGGCGCCCGGGGACCGGTGATGACCAGCACCGCGGCCTGCGCCAGCGGCCACTACTCCATCATCGAGGGCTATCACTTTCTGCAGCGGGGTGAGGCCGATGTGATCATCGCCGGGGGGACGGAGTCCGCCATCTCGCTGCTGACCATGTCGGCCTTTGGCCGCATGGGGCCCCTTTCCAGCCGGACCGATGACCCGGAACATGCCTGCCGGCCCTTTTCCATCGACCGGGATGGCTTCGTCAGCGGTGAAGGAGCCTGTGTGTTGATTTTAGAGACGGAGGAACACGCCCGGCGGCGGGGGGCCCGTATCTATGCCGAGGTGCTGGGGGGGCGACTCACCGGCGACGCCTACCACATCACCGCGCCCGATCCCGAGGGGGATGGCGCGGCCCGGGCCCTGGTGGGCGCGGTCAAGAATGCCCGTCTCCGGCCCGAGGACATCGACGTGGTCTACGCCCATGGCACCGGCACCGTGCTCAACGACATCGGCGAGGCCAAGGCCCTGAAGCGGGCCTTCGGCGAGCATGTCTACGACATGAAGATCACCAGCATCAAGAGCATGATCGGCCATGGCCTGGGCGCGGCCGGTGCCCAATCCGCCGTGGCCGCGGTGCTCACCCTGCGCCATGGCATCGTGCCCCCCACCATCAACTACACGCCGGATCCGGAGATCGACATCCCCATCGTGGGCAATGTGGCCCAGGAGGTGGATGCCCGCTACGCCATCGTGAACGCGTTCGGCTTCGGCGGCCAGAATGTGGTGGCGGTCTTCGGCCGGGTGGACGAATAGGCCCGGCGGCAGGGGACAGGCATTCCGGGGGGGTCATTCTTCCCGCAGTTGCCGCCCCGTGTAGGCCAGGAAAACATCGCCCAGGCTGGGGCGGGCTACGCTGACCTCCCGGATCTGGAGGCCGCTCTCCAACGCCTGGGCCACCAGGGTAGCCAGCCGCCGGCTGCCCTGGTCCACCCCCAACTGAAGTTGCCAGAGATCGTCGCCCTGGGCATGGTGATCGGCCCGGGTGACGAAGGGCAGGCCCTGGACCTGGGCCAGGAAGGCGGCGGGATCTCCCGCGGCCAGGATGTGGATCATGTCCGCCCCCATCTGGCCGATCAACTCGTCGGGGGTGCCCTCGGCAACCAGCCGCCCCTGGTCGATGATGCCCACCCGGTCGGCCAGGGCCTCCGCCTCCTCCATGTAGTGGGTGGTCAGCACCAGGGTCAGCCCCTGCTCGGCCCGCAGGCGGCGGACATAGTCCCAGATGTGGGCCCGGTTCTGGGGATCCAACCCCTGGGTGGGTTCATCCAGGAAGAGCACCTCGGGTGCCGTCATGAGGCCCCGGGCCAGCTCCAGGCGGCGCTTCATCCCGCCGGAATAGGTGCCGCTTCGGCGGTCGAGTACGTGGCTCAACTCCACCAGTTCGGCCAGCTCGACGATACGCCGGTGGCGTTCGGCCGTGGCCAGCCCGTAGAGCCGCCCGTGGAAGTCCAGGATCTGCCGGCCGGTCAGCTCCTGATCCAGCACCACCTCTTGAAAGGTGACGCCGATGCGGCGTCGAACCTGGGCCGGGTGGGTCACCACGTCGAAGCCGGCCACCTGGGCCCGGCCCTGGCTGGGCAGGAGCAGGGTCGTCAAGATGGAGAGGGTGGTCGTCTTGCCGGCGCCGTTGGGCCCCAGCAACGCATAAATTTCCCCGCGCGCCACCCGTAGATCGATGCCCCGCACCGCGTGGACTTCCTGGCCGTCGGCCATGGAGTAGCGCTTCTCCAATCCCTGGGTTTCAATGGCATATCCCGTTTGCATGGTCGTCATCCTGCCTGATGCCGCCTTTCACCGGGGTGAACTTCCTGGCGGCGTAGCACTTTGCTCCCCTCACGCTCCTGCCCCCCGGCGGGGAAGGGACTCGGGGCCGAACTGTCACCAAGGGGGTATCTTACGGCAAGACGGGCGTCCGGGCCAATTGGGCGGTGGATCAATCCGGATTCCAGGCCGGTGGGGTGGAACCCGGCGGAGGGCAGGTAGCCGAAAGCGGCACATTCCGGTATCATGGAGCCATGAACGCCGTGCCCGTAGAACCGGAGAATCGGGAACTGATCCAACGCTGCCTGGCCGGGGATGGCCAGGCCTGGCAGGCCCTGGTGGAGCGGTACGCCCGTCTGGTCCACTCCATCCCCGTGCGCTATGGTCTGACGCCCCAGGAGGTGGACGACGTGGGGCAGGAGGTCTTCCTGGCCCTGGCTCAAAGCCTGCACCAGCTGGACGATCCGGAACGGCTGCCCGCCTGGCTCATCACCACCACCCGCCGCGTCTGCTGGCGGCTCTTGCAGCGGCGGCGCCGGGAACAGCCGGGGGCCGCGGCCGACATCATGGAGGTGCCCCTGGAGGCCAGCCTGGACAGCCCTTCGTCCGCCCGGGTACCCTCCATGAGCGAACTGCTGGCCGGCTGGAGTCGCCAGGAGCTGCTCAGCCAGGGCCTGGAACGACTGCCGCCCCGCTGCCGGGAGCTCCTCACCCTGATCTTCCTGGACCCGGAGGAGCCCTCCTACGAGGAGATCGCGGCGCGCTTGGGCATGGCGGTGGGCAGCATTGGACCCACCCGCGGCCGTTGCCTGCGCCAGTTGCGGGCTGTGCTGGAGAGCCTGGGCTTCGATGGATCCTTCTGACGATCTCATGTATTTTGGAGCGGCCGGCTCGCCTCTTTTGGAGTGAATCCCGGCAGAAGTTCGCCGCCGGTTTGGGGGTACGCCTGTCACGCGCTCTTGCGTGACATGGCATGTAGTCATGCACCCTTGTTTTTTGTGTTACAGCCGGAGACCCATGGCCGATACCCACCTGGACCTGGAACGACTGCTCGTCCATATTTTCGATCATGACCCCTGGACGCCCCAGGAGGCGGAACACCTGGCCGCTTGCCCTTCCTGTCGGGCGCAGGTGGACGCCCTTCGGCGTCTGCACGAGGAGCTGGAGGTGGCCCGACGTAGCCAGCCCTCGCCCACGGCCCTCCGCCGTTATCAGCAACTGTTCCAGCAGGTGCAGACCGGCGGGCAGAGTGCCCCCTCGTGGTGGCAGTGGCTCCGCGCCCGGCTGGCCTGGGATAGCCGCCAGCAACCCGCCCTGGCCGGGGTACGAGGGGCGGCCGGGGGCAGCTACCGGCTGCTCTACACCACCCCCCGGGTCGAGGTGGAGCTTTTGGTCACCCCGACTGGCGCCCGTCGCCAGCTCGACGGCGACATCCTGGCCGAGCCCGGCCCGGATCCCATCACCCCGGCCCTGATTGAACTGGTGGATGCCTCGGATCTGCCGGCGCTGGCGGTGGAAAGCGACCAGGAGGGCCGTTTTCGCCTGGTGGAGGTGCCCACCGGCCGCTATCGCCTGACCATCACGCCCCCGGCTGGCGCCCCGATCCAGATCGATGAACTGGACATCACATGAACGCCACACCTTCTCCGGGTTCCCGCAACCTGGACACCGACCTGTTGCAGCGGCTGGCCGACCTGCCGGTGGCCCAGGCCCTGGAAGAGTTGGGCCTTCACTTCCTGCGCGGCTCCGAGGCCATCCAGCAGCTGGCCCAGGCCGCCCTGGAGCAGGCAGAAGCCCAGCCTGACCGGGCCGCGCGCTGGCTGGAGATCGCCACCGCCCTGGCGCGAGAGCATCCAGTGGATCCCGGCGTGCTGGCCCAGATCGACTACGCCCAGGCCCGTCTCCACGTGCTGGCCGGCCAGCTGGCCGAGGCCGAAGCACGCCTCCAAGAGGCCCAGAGCCGGTGGCAGGCGGTGGGGGACCGCCACTGGCTGACCCGCAGCTACCTGGGGCTGACCCAAATCCTGGCCATGCAGGGCCGCTATGCCGAGGCCGAGGCTGCCGTGCGCCAGGCCATCGCCGAGCTCATGGCGGGGCTGGACGGCAATCAGGACCCTGTGCCCCTGGCCCGCCTCACCACGGCCCACCGCAACCTGGCTACCCTGCTCCTCTACCAGGAGCGCCACGCGGCAGCCCT
The DNA here is from genome assembly GCF_006569185.2 of Litorilinea aerophila. Lineage (NCBI taxonomy): Bacteria > Bacillati > Chloroflexota > Caldilineae > Caldilineales > Caldilineaceae > Litorilinea > Litorilinea aerophila. The sequence continues at coordinate 98,475 of NZ_VIGC02000003.1, forward strand.
GGCCGAGTATGAGCTGGCCCAGACCTGGCTGGAACGCTTCCGCCGGGCTGCCGGCGCCGCCGGTCAACCCTTCGCCGCCAACGAGGCCGCCCACATTGCCCTCAACCAGGCCACGGCCCTCACCTTCCTGGACCGCCCCACCGAAGCCGAGGCCGCCCTCCAGGCTGCCATCCACCATTTTGACCAGGCCCGGGATGCCCTGAACCGGGGCCGGGCACGGACCAACCTGGGCCGGCTCTACCTGCGCACCGGCCGCTACGGGGACGCGCTGGCCACCTTCAACCTGGCAGCCCAGGATCTGATCGGCGACCTGCCCATCCACGCCGTCCCCGAGGTGGAGGCCCTGCGCCGTGCCGACGAGCTCCTGTTGGAACATGCCACCGCCTACCTGGCCCTCAACCTGCTGCCAGAAGCGGCCGACGCCCTGGAGCGCTGCCTGGCCCTCTTCCAGCAGGCGGGCCAGCCCTACGAGCTGGGCCAGACCTTCTACACCCTGGCCCTGGTTCAGCTGCGGGAGGGCCGGCTGGCCGAGGCCCAGGCATCCCTGGCGCGCGCCCTGGCCCAGTTCGCAGCCCTGGATAACCCCTTCTGGCTCAACCGGACCCAACTGGCCCAGGCCACGGTGGCCTTTGTCCAGGGCGACCTGGCCCAGGCCGCCGCCCACCTGGCGAGCCTCTCCATTCCCCAGGACCTTGCCCCCCGGGACCCGTCAACGCCCCTGGCCTGGGACGTGGCCGGCCTGGCCGAGGCCCACCTGCTCCAGGCCAGGCTCCTCCTGGCCCAGGGCAAGCTGGAGGCCGCCGGCCAGGTGGCTGCCCGGATCCCGGCCCTCCTGGGTGGCCGCGCCGCCGGCACCCCCACCATCCGCCCGCCCATGCCCCACCTGCACTTGCGGGTGGAGCACCTGTTGGGCCAGGTGGCCCGGGCGGCCGGCGATCTGGAGCAGGCTCGCCGCCATCTGACGGCCGCGGTCACCCTGTTGGAGATGGAACGGGCGGCCCTTCCCCTGGAGGAGATCCGCACCGCGTTCCTGGACGACAAATCGGCCATCTACCAGGAACTGGTCCTGACTCTGCTGGATGCGCCGGATCTGAGCGAAGAAGGGCTGGCCGCCGCCTTTGCCGTGGTGGAGCGAGCCCGCTCCCGGGCCCTGCTGGAACGCCTGTTGGCCAGCGTCCAGGGGGCGACGTCCGCCTCTCCCCACCAGAGCCGGCGGGAGGCGGTCCGCCAGCGCCTGCACTGGCTGTACAGCCGGCTTTTGGGCGAAGGCAGCAACGCCCAGCTGGATGCGGCCTTCAACGCCGAGCTCCAGGCCCAGGAAGCCCTGCTGCAGCAACTGGAATGGCAGGATTCGCCCATGCTCTCCCAGGCCGAGCCCACGGACCTGGCGTCCCTGCAAGCGTGCCTGGAGCCGGGGCAGCAGGCATTGGCCTACTTCATGGCCGGGGAGGAAGTGCTGGCCTTTGTCATCGGCCAGGACCAGGTACGCCTCTTCCGGCGCCTGACCACGGTGGAACGGCTGAACCAGGCCCTGGACGAGTTTCGCTTTCAATTGGGGCGGGTGGAGTTGGGGCCGGCCTACCTGGCCCGTCATCGGGATCGGCTGATGCGGCAGTTGACCGGGGCCCTGGCCCGCCTCCACGATCTGCTGATTGCGCCCCTGGCGTCTGCCCTCAGCGCCCGGCGGCTCCTGGTGATCCCCTATGGTTCCCTGCATCTGCTGCCCTTCCATGCCCTGTGGGACGGCCGGCGATACCTGCTGGAGCGCTACGAACTGAGCACGGCGCCCAGCGCCAGCGTGGCGGTCCATGTGCGCCATCGCCGGACGGGTGGCCGCTATCGTTCTCTGGCCGGCCTGGCCATTCAGGACGACACCATCCCGGCTGCCCAGGAGGAGGTCCGCCGCATCGTCGCCCTCTTCCCGGCTGTGCATCTTTACCTGGAGCAGGAGGCCACCCGCGCGGGCCTGTGGGCGGCAGCCCGGGCGGCCGACGTCCTGCACCTGGCCACCCATGGCCTCTTCCGGCCGGACAACTCCTTCTTCTCGGCCCTGAAGCTGGCCGATGGCTGGGTGGATGTGCGGGAGATCTACCGGCTGCCCCTGGCGGCGCGGTTGGTGGTGTTGAGCGCCTGTGAGAGCGGTGTGGGTCAGGTTCGAGGCGGCGACGAGGTCATCGGCCTGGCCCGGGGCTTTCTGGCCGCGGGCGCACGTCACCTGGTGGTGAGTCTGTGGAACGTCCACGATGCCAGCGCGGCCGGGCTGATGGAAAACTTCTACCGGGCCCTGATGGCCTCGCCCTGTCCTTCTCCGGCTGCAGCCCTGCGCATGGCCCAACGGGCCGCCGTGGCCGAGGGGCAGCACCCCTACTACTGGGCACCCTACCTGGTGATGGGCTGACATCCGATACGGTCTGGCGTGAAGAGCGCGGCGAAAATGGGACAGCCTGACCTCTGGAGGAAACCCTCAGCGAATGGCTGTCGCAATTTACCAGAGGACGGTTGTGGAAGTCCCCCAGGAGCGAGGCGAAAGGAAGAGAACCATGACGACAGCTGAACTCTGGCGTCAAAACCAAGGCAGAAATTCGGTGGCTGTAGAAGCGACCGGTGAACTTCCGTCGGGGTTTCCCGCCCATCTGCGCCGCCGGCGCTTTGCCGGCCTGGGGACCGTGGCGGGCCTGGCGCTGCTGTTGCTGGCCCTGCTGCTGATGGCCGTGCACGGTGTCGCCGCAGCCCATGATGACGACCCCGATGATTCGGAGGATGAGGTTCGCATCGTGGGCGTGGTGCTCTCTGCTCCTCCCGGCGCAGACGGCATCGGCATCTGGTCCGTGGCTGCGGATGGCATCACCTACACCGTCCAGGTCAACAGCGAGACCAAATTTCACGACGATGTGGTGCCAGGTGTGGGCCAACGGGTGCGGGTGGATGGCCAGCTCCTGGAGCCGGGGCTCCTGCTGGCCCACGAACTGCGCCTGGAATCCCAGGACGGCAGCGATGAGGACGACGAGTGGCACGGCCTGTTGCTCTCCACCCCAGCCGGGGGTACGGGTCAGGGGCTGTGGGTGATCCAGATTGGCCAGGGCGCCACCCTGACTGCCACCGCCGACGCCAACACCCGATTCGACCCCGCCGATCTGTCCCAATTCGTGCCGGGCATCTGGGTGGAGATCCGGGGTACGCTCCTGCCCGATAGCACGGTGCTGGCCAGCCGCATCCGCATGGACGAGTATGAGGCTGGGGAGGTGGTGGTGCGCCTGCAGCCGGACGCCATCTCCAGCACCGTGGCCAACCGTTATGGCCTGGTGGCCCGTTCCACCCTCCTGGCCGATGCCCACATCTACCTCCTGGCCAGCCCCGATGACGAGAACGAAGTCAGCCTGGTGGACCTGCTCCGGCAGGATCCCGATGTGGTGTGGGCCGAGCTGAACTACGTGAACAGCGTGCCGGAAAGTGAGGGGTACAAGACCTGGGGATGGGGTGACCGCTCCGACGAATACATCAACCAGTACGCCTTTGAGCAGGTGGGGCTGCCCGCGGTCTCGGCCTACTACACGGGAACTGGCATCCTGGTGGCCGTGCTGGACACCGGCGTCGACCTGCAGCACCCGGCCCTGGTGGACCGGCTCCAGTTGCCCGGCCTGGACGTGGTGTCGGGGGACACCGTGCCCCAGGACGAGGGCCCGCCGCCCGGGGGGGCTCCTGGCCTGGCCTGGGGCCATGGCACCCATGTGGCCGGCATCGTGGCCCGCCTGGCCCCAGGCAGCCGAATCCTGCCGGTGCGGGTGCTGGATGCCAACGGCCGGGGCAACACCTTCCTGCTGGCCTATGCCATCGAGTGGGCGGTCGATCAGGGCGCGGATGTGATCAACCTGAGCCTGGGCACGCCGTACAATTCTCAGGTTTTGCAGGAGGCGATCCAGGCGGCCATTGACCGGGGCGTGGTGGTGGTGGCGGCGGCGGGCAACAGCAACACCGACACTCCCCAATACCCCGCGGCCTACGCCGACGTGCTGGCGGTGACCGCGGTGGATGGGGCCAACCGCAAGGCCTCCTTCGCCAACTACGGTTGGGTGGACCTGGCCGCGCCGGGTGTGGGCATCACGTCCACCGTCATCGGGCCGGAAGGCCATGGCTACGGCAGTTGGAGCGGCACCTCCATGGCCGCGCCCTTTGTGAGCGGGGGGGCTGCCCTGGTGCGGACCAAACTGGCGCAGCCCTCCGCCGCGCCAGGCGGCCGGGCCGGGGTACTGGCGGTGGCCGGCCGCCTGCGGGAGAGCGCCCGGCCCCTGGATGCCTACGACGCCCAGTACGGGGATAAGCTGGGCGGGCTGCTGGATCTGGAGGCGGCCCTGCTGGAGCAGGAGCCTGTGCCCCTGGAGCTGCGCCTCTTTATCCCGTGGATTCAGCGGTAGGGGGTGAATTCATGTATTTTCTCTGTCGGCTGTTGCCTCCTCTGTAACAGAGCAGGGTGAACAGACGCCACCCTGCAGAAACGGTCCCTGCACCATCCCGCCTACGCTATTCCCGCGCCGGGCGGGCCATTCCATGACCACAACGGAGGTTTTCAAAGATGCAGAGGAACAACCTACAGGGAAACACCAGTACAGTCTGGCGTAAATACCACGGCAGAAATTCGGCGCCACTATCTCTGGCGGAAACTATCGGCGAATTTCTGCCGGGATTTACCAGACAGAGGAACGAGACACGGGCGCAACCGATGGGACGCCGATGGCCGCGCATTCCGCTGCTGATCGCGCTGGTCGGAATCGCCGCCCTGGCGTTCCTGACCGGCGTGGTCCAGGCCGCCCAGGCCGGCGACGACCAGGATTGGCGGGGCATCGTGGTCTCCATGCCCCAGGGCGGCTTTCAAGGCGAGTGGGTGATCGGCGGCCGCACCTTTGTGGCCGATGCCGGCACCGACTTCAGCCAGGAGGATGCGCCCCTGACCGTGGGCGGCTGTGCCCACGTGGACTTCGTCATGGAGGGCCAGGTGGCCCGGGCCCTGGAGATCAAGGGCAAGGCCCTCATCGAATGTAACGAGGACGGCAGTGCCACCCCCACGCCCGATGATACCCCGGGCACGCCAGAGCCTTCGGCGACTCCCTCCGAGACGCCAGAGCCCTCCGCTACCCCCTCTGGGACGCCGGGGCCCACCACCACGCCTTCGGCCACCCCAACCCGGGATGACGACGACCACGACGGCGAGCTGAAGCTCTACGGCTTCATCGAAGCCATGCCGGACAGCGGCCTCATCGGCCAGTGGACGGTGAACGGCGTGCTCCTGGAAACCACCGCCAGCACCGAATTCGAGCAAGACTACGGCGCCTTCGCCGTGGGCGTCTGTGTGGAGGTGGAATACCGGCAGGTGAACGGTATCAACCAGGTGGAAAAGCTGGAGACGGAGCACAGCTACAAATGTCAGGGCCAGGGCAACGATGACAACCCGGGCGATGATCGCCACCACGGCGAGCTCTACGGCCTTCTCCAGGTCTTCCCGCCCGGCCTGATCGGCGAGTGGGTGATCGGTGGCATCACCTTCGTGGCAGACCAGAACACCGAGTTCAAGCAGGAAGGTGGCCCCTTCGCCGTGGGCGTCACCGTCAAGGTGGAATTCGTCACCGACAGCAACAACGTTCACCACGCCACGGAAATCAAGGTGAAGTTCCGCAACGAGGATGACGGCGAGGACCGGGACGGGGACGGCGAGCGCGAAGGCGCGGAAGGACAGGCCTACGGCCTGATTGAGCTCTTCCCGCCAGGCCTCCAGGGCACCTGGGTCATCGGCGGCATCGAGTACACCGCCACCGGTTCCACCGAGTTCAAGCAGGAGCACGGCCTCTTCGGCCTGGGTGTGCGGGTCCGGGTGGAGTATTTCGTGGACAGCAGCGGCGGTCGGGTGGCCACCGAGATCAAGGTGACCGACGACAATGGCAATACCCAGGATCCCACCCACTTCAAGCTGGTGGGTTTCGTCCAGGAGATGCCGACTGCCTCCTTCATCGGCCAGTGGCGCATCGGCAACACCCTCTTCGTGGCCGACGGGGCGACCCAATTCAAGGAGGACCACGGCCTGCTGGCCATCGGTGCCTATGTGGAGGTGGAGTACACCGTCAGCGGCGGGGAGAACCGGATCCACGAGATCGAGACCCAGGTGCCGCCGGGCGCCGGAGACAACAACCGGCTGGGAGTGATCCAGGAGATGCGGGCGGCCGCCGCGGCTGCAGTGGATGCCCAGGCCAGCCAGATCTGGCGCATCGACGGCGTGGACTACGTCATCACCGCCTCTACCCGGCTCAGCGACAGCCAGGGCGAACTGGCGGTGGGCTCGTCCGCGGTGGTGAACAGCTACACGGCCGACGACGGCCAGGAGGTGGCGACCCGGGTGGCCAGCATCAACCTGGACCACCAGATCTTCCTGCCTGCTGTGGGGCGTTAAAGGGACGTTTGTACGGTTCGGCGCCAATAGGCCAGGAAGGCTGAGGGAGTGCGTAGCGGGTGGTCCGTAGGTCCGGCCTCCCGGCCGGATATGGGTGCCAGCGTTCCCTGCACCTCTGTCATGTCATGTAAGGATGCCACGCATCCTTGCGTGACCTACGGACCTCCTGCACCGACGAGAGAAGCAAAATATGAACACACGTTGCGGTCCCGGAGGAAACGACGCCTCCTCCGGGACCGCAAAAATTTTATCTGCTACAAATTTTATCTGCTACATCTGAAGCCGCACGACAGGGGGGGCAGTGGGGCCGGGGCTACCTCCGGCCGGTTCCGGCGTGATGCCGATGATGTCGTACTGGTCCAGCGGCTGTGGGGTATGGAAGACCAGCGCGCCGGCGCCCAGATCGTCCACGGTGAACAGGCCGGCGCTGATCCGTTCGCCGTCCTTGAGCAGCCAGAGCTGGTAGACCTGGTCGTCTGTCAGGCGGGGGAAGGATTCCGCCAGCAGGATGGCGGTGTCGTACTCGGGCGTCCAGATGACCGAGGCGTGGGCCGGGCTGCCTTCCTGGGCCGGCGGCAGGGTCAACTGCTGTCGGCTCTCCGAGGCCAGCACGAAGAGGGCGATGTTCTGTTGTTGCAGCTTTTCGTTCATCTGCTGCAGCTCGTGCTGGAGCCGCAAGGTGTGTTGAATCCAGTAGCCGTTGAGCACCAACAGCAACGCCAGAGAAGCCCCGGCCAGCCGGCCGGCCAGGGACCACCCTTGCCAGGCCTGGCGCAGGCGATCCAGCGGACCGGGCCGGGCTGGGGCGGGCGCGGGTTGGGCGATGGCCGCCTGGATACGCGTGGCCAGGTGGGGGGGGAGGCGCTGGGGCGGCGCGCTGTAGAGCAGGCTTTCGGCCAGGGCTTCGTATTCCGCCAGTTTTTGGGCCGCCTGGGGGCAGTCGGCCAGGGCGGCCCGGACCAGGGCCGCTTCCTCTGGATCCGTCGCGCCCAGGGCATAGGCGGGCAACAACGCCTCCAGCTCTGCGCAGCGTTGGCTTTGGGTTTGGGCGGCTGTTTCGTCCGTTTCCGTCGATTCAGACCGGCCGGTATGTTGTGGATCTTCCGGTGACAACTGTTCCTGTTCCATGTTTACAGCTTCATCAGGCGCTGTTGTTCGCCTGGGACTAGGGTCCTTCTACATCCCATTGGGTGATGGCCTTGGTTGTGGCCCTTGTTGTTGCACCGGCATTTGTCGGCGCAATTCAGCCCCTCTCTTTGAATAACGATTCCTCACCCCCGCTTAGATCTCCTCCGGCGGTTTTTTGTGAAATTCCACACTTTCCATCCAGAGTTGCCGGAGCTTCTGCAGACCGATACGCAGCCGGGTCTTGACTGTGCCCAGGGGCAGGCCCAGCTCCTGGGCCAGCTCGCTGTGGGTGAAGCCGCCAAAGTAGGCCAGCTCGATGACCTGGCGCTGGTCGTCGGGCAGGTAGCCCATCAGCCGCCGCAGGATCTGGCCGTCCACCCAGCGGGCGTTGCCCACGGGTTCCGCCGGATCGGCCAGGGTGTTGTGCTGGAGGGCCAGGGAGACCCGGCGTCCCGAGCGACGTTGTTCGGCCCGCAGGCGGTCGATGGCCGCGTTGCGGGTGATGGTCAACAGCCAGCTGCTGAACTGGCCCAGTTGGGGCTGCCAGCGCTCGGGTTGTTGCCAGATTTTCAGAAACACATCCTGGGTGACTTCTTCCGCCGCGCCCTGCTCCTGCAGCACCCGCATGGCCAGGCTGAACACCAGCTGCCCATAGCGCTGGTAGAGCGCCATGAGCGCATGCTGATCCCGTTGGCGAACAAGCTGGATGAGCTGCTGGTCGTCTGGTGAGGCGGCTTCCTGGCTGCTCTGTGCCATGGTTGTCTATCGGTGACCGTGAATCCGGGAGTGCCCGGACAGGGAGGCGAGGACCGTCGTCATCGGGTTGGAACCTGTGGCCGGCATGGATCCGGGGGACGGGCACGAGGGCCGTAGGAGCTATGTGTCGGTGCCCTGGAAAGTGTAGCATGGGCCGGGGGTTGCGTCAATCCGCTTCAGAAGCGTTTCAAAATAGATATTTCCGGCGCTGTCTGGTAAACTTGCGGCATGGCACGGAAGAAATTGCAGGGACAGGTGGCCATCATCACCGGCGGCGGGCGAGGCATCGGCGCCGCGGCGGCAACCCGGCTGGCCCAGGCCGGTGCCGCGGTCGTGGTGACGGCCCGCAGCCAGGAGGAAATTGAGGCGCTGGCAAGTCGGCTGCGCCAGGACGGTGCGCAGGCCATTGCCGTGCCCGCGGATGTGAGCGACCCGGAACAGGTGGAAGAGGTGGTGGAATCCGCCCTGGATCAGTTCGGCCGGGTGGACATCCTGGTCAACAACGCGGGCGTGATCTGGCCGGTGGAGGAGTTGGCCGAGACCGACGCAGACGAGTGGGTCTACAACATTTATGTCAATATGATCGGGCCGTTCCTCATGGCCCGCAACGTCCTGCCCCTGATGCTGGAGCAGGGCTACGGCCGCATCCTCAACATCAGTAGCGGCGCCGCCCAAACGCCCATCCCCGGGCTCAGCGCCTACTGCGCCGCCAAGGCCGGGTTGGACATGTGGACCCGGGTGCTGGCCCTGGAGCTCACGGGCACCGGCGTCACCGCCAACGTGCTCTACCCGGGCATGGTGGACACCGATATGCAGAGCGACATCCGCAGTGTAGACACCAGCGAGAGTCGCCTCAACTTTGACCTGTGGCATCGGGCCCACGCCGAAGGCCGCCTCCGTTCACCCCAGGAGGTCGCCGGGCTCATCTACTGGCTGGTCGGTCCCTGGAGCCGCCGCTTCAACGGCCAGGTGTTCCACGACGCTGATACCGAATGGCTGGCACAGGTCCGCCGGGATCTGGGGGAGTGATGGACCTCCCAAGTAAATCCCGGCAGAAATTCGCCGAGCGTTTCCACCCGAGGGAGTGCGCCCAGAGGGCACCCGGAATTTCTGCCGTGGTATTTACGCCAGACTGTACTGGCCGGTTTCTGTGACGCCATCTCGAAATGTTCCACTGGATTTTTTTACAGCTACAAACGCAGGAGGACTGACACAAAATGGGTTTTGAAAAAATTGTCGTGCCCATCGACGGCGAGAAGATCACCCTGCAGGATGGCAAGCTGCAGGTACCGGATCGCCCCATCGTGGCCTTCATCGAGGGGGATGGGACCGGCCCGGACATCTGGGCGGCCAGCCAGCCGGTGTTGGAGGCAGCCGTGGAGAAGGCCTATGGGGGCCAGCGCAAGATCGCCTGGATGGAGGTCTACGCCGGCGAAAAGGCCAATGAAGTCTACGGCGAGCCCATCTGGCTTCCCCAGGAGACGCTGGACGCCATCGACGAGTACCTGGTGGCCATCAAGGGGCCCCTGACCACGCCGGTGGGGGGCGGCATCCGCAGCATCAACGTGGCCCTGCGCCAGCGGCTGGACCTCTACGCGTGTGTGCGCCCGGTCCAGTATTTCCAGGGTGTCCCCAGCCCGGTCAAGCGGCCGGAGCTGGTCAACATGGTCATCTTCCGGGAGAACACCGAAGACATCTACGCGGGCATCGAGTGGGAGGCCTACAGCGACGGCGCCCGCAAGGTGATCCAGTTCCTGCGGGATGAGATGGGCGTCAACAAGATCCGCTTCCCGGAGAGCAGCGGCATTGGCATCAAGCCGGTGAGCGAGGAGGGGACCAGCCGGCTGGTGCGGGCGGCCATCCAGTACGCCATCGACAACAACCGCAAGAGCGTCACCCTGGTCCACAAGGGCAACATCATGAAGTTCACCGAGGGCGCCTTCATGCAGTGGGGGTACAAGGTGGCTGTGGAAGAGTTCGGGGCCAAGCCCCTGGATGGTGGCCCGTGGCATGTGCTGCCCAACGGCATCATCATCAAGGACGTCATCGCCGATGCCATGCTCCAGCAGGTGCTCACCCGCCCGGCGGAGTACGACGTCATCGCCACGCTGAACCTGAACGGCGACTACATCAGCGATGCCCTGGCTGCCCAGGTGGGTGGCATCGGCATTGCGCCGGGCGCCAACATCAACTACGTCACCGGGCGAGCCATCTTCGAAGCCACCCACGGCACGGCCCCCAAGTACGCCGGCCAGGACAAGGTCAACCCCTCGTCGGTGATCCTGAGCGGCGAGATGATGTTGCGCCACCTGGGCTGGCACGAAGCCGCGGATCTCATTCTCAAGGCCATGGAGCGCACCATTGGCCAGAAGATCGTCACCTACGATTTCGCCCGGCTGATGGAAGGCGCCACTGAAGTCAAGTGCAGTGAGTTCGGGCAGGCGTTGATCCGCAACATGTAGGCGGTCCCCGTTCCGCCGGCCTTGACGGGTGGGGCGGCCCAGAGGGGCTGCCCCTGCCCGGGGCTCGCAACCGCATCGCCCATCCATCGTCTGTGTCCATCGCGGGCCTGGGATCGACCCCCACCCTCCCAGGCCCACAGCTCGTGAGCCTCGACCCGCAGTGCAAACCGAGAAACTTGTCCAACCCCAGGTCCATGCGGCCACGTTGCCCGTCGACGTGCGGGGCGGCGTCCATTTTGACCTGCTGGCCCCGGGTACGGTCACCTTTGTGATGCACGCGCCCTTCAAGCCCTACGTGAGCCTGGTGGGCGACTTCAACCGCTGGAACACCCGGGCCCATCCCATGGTCACCAATGGCCGGGGCACCTGGTGGATCACCTTGCCCCACCCCGGTCAGACCCGCTACGGCTTCTACGTGGCCATCGACGAACAGGCCCACAGTTGGGTGGGCGATCCCTACGCTACCCAGGTAGCCTGGACCTCGGACGGGCCGTGGGCGGTCTTGCCCGAACGGCCCACCCCCTTCCCCTGGACCGACCAGGCGTGGCGCACGCCACGCCTGCAGGACCTGGTGATCTACGAGCTCTGCGTGCGGGACTTTGCTGGCCGCTGGCAGGGAAACCGGCCCCGGTATGGCAACTTCCAGGAACTGCTCAAATCGGTGCCGTATCTGGCCGAGCTGGGCGTCAATGCCGTGGAGCTGATGCCCATCCAGGCCTTCCCGGGGGAGTCCAGTTGGGGCTACAACCCGGTCTTCTACTTCGCGGTAGCCAATGTCTACGGCGGCCCCAACGACCTGAAGGCCTTCGTGGATGCCTGCCACCGCCATGGCCTGGCCGTGATCCTGGACGTGGCCTTCAACCACGCCTGGGGCCAGCATCCCTACTACCAGATCTACCCGCCCATGTACGGCCCCCACGGCGAGGAGCTGACCGACTGGAACCCCTTCTTCCACCATACCCCGCGTGCGGTCAACATGTGGGGCGGCGTGGACTGGGATCACTTCAACGAGCACACCACCCGCTACTTTCAGGATGTGGTGCGCTTTTGGCTGCAGGAATACCACGTGGACGGCTTTCGTTTCGACTGGGTCTGTGGCGTGGACTACGACAGCCGGGATCCCATGGCCCCGGGCTTCAACCCTTTCCACGGCATCAGCGCCATCTGCTGGGCGGCCCGGCAGGCCAAGCCGGACTGTATCCTGATCGGCGAGTACTGGCAGCTGGAGGGGACCCACCCGGAGAAGACGGCGGCCAAGCTGGTGGCCGAGACGCCCATGGACGCCTGCTGGCGGGGCGAGTTCCACCATGGGCTGGACGACGTGTTGAATCAGCGGTGGGCCTGGGAAAAGCGGGACATCTTCCGGGCCATTGGCGGTTTTCGGGAGGAGGGCTTCACCGCGGCCACCCAGGTGGTGAACTATTCGTGTAGCCACGACGAAGTGCGGCCGGAGCATGAGATCAAGTTCTACTCCTGGCCCCACATCCGTCGCCCGGCCGGGATGAGCCTGCAGGAGCTGGCCCTGCGCAAGGGGCTCCTGGGCCTGATCACCCTCCTGGCTGCGCCGGGCATCCCCATGATCTACGCGGGGCAGGAATATGGGGAGGACACGCCCCGCACCATCGACTTCTGTCCCCTGGAGTGGCACAAGCTGGAACGGCCCGCCCATGCGGCCCACCGGGCCGTGGTGCAGCGGCTGCTCTGGGCCCGCCGCTCCCTGGCTGCCCTGCGGAGCGACTTCATCCAATTCTGGCCGGATAACTTCGCCGAGACCGGGGTGGTGCGATTTGTCCGCTGGGATGACGAAGGCAATTTCGTGGTGGTGGCCCTGAACTTCGGCGAGGAACCCCGCACCGTCTCCTGTTCCATGCCCCACGACGGCCACTGGATGGACCTGGTGGCTGAACGCAGCTATGAGGCGGTCCAGGGGGAGTTGACCCTGTCCCTGGAGCCGTGGCAGGGGATGATGTTGATACCGACACCTGGCCCGTAACCCACTGTGGACGGCGATTGCCCCGGCCTGTTAAGTGCGTTACAATATTTATCCTTGGTAAGTGCATGACAATCACTACCCTGTGTTCATCTGTGAAATCTGTGGTTTCTGCGGTGGACTCTCACCATTCCGTCTGAAAACGCTGTGCTTCGCCTGTACATCACGAAGGAGGTTTTAGCCTATGCAAGCGGCGGCGCTGTACCGCACTTCGATCGGCAAAAAAGCGGTGATGGCGGTCACAGGGCTGATCTGGATCGGCTATGTCGTCATGCATATGTATGGCAACCTGAAGGCGTTCCAGGGACCTGTCTACTTTAATGAGTATGCAGAAGGATTGCGGGAGTTGGGCGCACCCGTCTTCGGCCACCTGCACCTGCTGACCATCGCCCGGATCGTCCTTCTGGTCTCCATCGTCCTCCACGTCTGGTCTGCCTGGTCCCTCTACCAGCAGGCTCGATACGCACGTCCTTTCGGTTATGCAGAGCGCAAGGTGGTCCAGGCCAATTACGCCTCCCTGACCATGCGCCTGGGGGGAGCGGTGATCCTGCTGTTCGTCATCTACCACCTGATGCACCTGACCTGGGGGATTCCTTTTGTCCACCCCGACTTTGTGCGGGGCGACCCCTACCACAATCTGGTGACCGGGTTCCAGTTTGTGCCGGCCGCCATTGTCTACATCATCGCGGTGATCGCCCTGGGCTTCCACCTCTACCATGGGACCTGGAGCATGTTCCAGACTCTGGGCCTTAGCCGGCGACGCTATGAACAGTTCGAGCAGCCTATTCGGGCGTTAAGCTGGCTGTTGGCCATCCTGGTCCCGGCGGGCTTCGCCTCGGTGCCCATCGCCGTCTTACTCGGCATCATCCGCTAGTAAATCCCGGCAGAAATTCGCCGACCGGGCCTCTGGCCCGCGGCTTAGCCCATCGTATCCACCAGAGGTAATGCCGCCGAATTTCTGCCGTGGTATTTGCGCCAGACTGTACTAGTTGCAGGAGGTTTTTGCCATGGCAAGTACCGTTGCCCCAGATGTCCAGAAGACCATGCCGGCTGAGGCCGAATCCATTCTGGACGGTCGGGTGCCAGCGGGGCCGATCCAGGAAAAGTGGGATCGGGCCCGGTTTGAGATGAAACTGGTGAGCCCGGCCAACAAGCGTAAGTTCAACATCATCGTGGTTGGCTCCGGCCTGGCAGGGGCCTCTGCCGCTGCCACCATGGCCGAGCTTGGCTATAACATCGACTGTTTCTGCTACCAGGATAGCGCCCGGCGGGCCCACAGCGTGGCGGCCCAGGGCGGGATCAACGCTGCCAAAAACTACCGCAATGACGGCGACAGCATCTTCCGCCTCTTCTACGACACGGTAAAAGGGGGCGACTTCCGATCCCGGGAAGCCAACGTCTATCGCCTGGCCCAGATCAGCAACAACATCATCGACCAGTGTGTGGCCCAGGGGGTCCCCTTCGCCCGGGAGTACGGCGGCCTGCTGGACAACCGCTCCTTCGGCGGCGCCCAGGTCTCCCGCACCTTCTACGCCCGGGGGCAGACGGGCCAGCAGCTGTTGCTGGGCGCCTACCAGGCCCTCTCCCGCCAGATCCATGCCGGCAAGGTGCGCATGCACACCCGCACCGAAATGCTGGACCTGATCGTGGTGAACGGCCAGGCCCGGGGCATTGTGACCCGGGACCTGCGCACGGGCGAGATCGAGGCACACCTGGCCCACGCGGTGGTCCTGGCCACCGGTGGTTACAGCAACGCCTACTACCTCTCCACCAACGCCAAAGGCTGCAACGCCACCGCCATCTGGCGGGCCTACAAGCGGGGCGCGCTCTTCGCCAACCCCTGCTTCACCCAGATTCACCCCACCTGCATCCCGCCGTCAGGGGAACACCAGTCCAAGCTCACCCTCATGAGCGAATCCCTGCGCAACGACGGACGCATCTGGGTGCCCCGGAACCCCAACGACAACCGCCCCCCCAACGAGATCCCCGAGTCGGATCGCTGGTACTACCTGGAAGAGCGCTACCCGGCCTTCGGCAACCTGGTGCCCCGGGACATCGCCTCCCGCGCCGCCAAGGCCGTGGTGGATGCCGGCCATGGGGTGGGCCCACTCAAGAACGGCGTCTACCTGGATTTCAAGGACGCCATCCAGCGCCTGGGCGAGGATGTGATCCGGGATCGCTACGGCAACCTCTTCGACATGTACGAGAATATCACCGGCGAAAACCCGTACAAGGTCCCCATGCGCATCTATCCGGCCCTCCACTACACCATGGGCGGCCTGTGGGTGGACTACTACCTGATGAGCAACATCCCCGGCCTCTTCGTCATCGGCGAGGCCAACTTCTCGGATCACGGCGCCAACCGGCTGGGCGCGAGCGCGCTGATGCAGGGCCTGGCCGACGGCTACTTCATCCTGCCCTACACCATCGGCAACTACCTGGCCCAGGCTTCCCTCCCGCCGGTGGACAGCGGCCACGACGCGGTGCGGGAGGCCCAGGATTCCGTGAACCAGCGGGTGAAGAAGCTGCTCGAGATCAACGGCCAGCGCACCGTGGACTCCATCCACCGGGAGCTGGGCCAGATCCTGTGGAACTACTGCGGCATGGCCCGCAACGCCGAGGGGCTTCAGAAGGCCCTCGGGTTGATCCGCGACCTGCGCCAGGAATTCTGGGAGAACGCCAAGGTGCCCGGCGACGCCCACGACCTCAACCAGAGCCTGGAGCAGGCAGGCCGGGTGGCCGATTTCCTGGAGCTGGCCGAGCTGCTCTGCATCGATGCCCTACACCGGGACGAGTCCTGCGGCGCCCACTTCCGGGAGGAGCACCAGACCCCCGACGGCGAAGCCCTGCGGGATGACGAGCACTTCGCCTATGTGGCGGCCTGGCAGTACAACGGCGACGAGGGCCAGCCCTTGCTCCACAAGGAGCCCCTCCACTTCGAGTATGTGGAGCCCACCCAGCGCAGTTACAAGTAGCCAGTCACGCCCATCGTCTTGTTGGCCGCCCCTGGGCCCGCGGACGATGGGCCGACCATCGCCTGAGAATGAGGGAGCAGAGCGGACATGAAATTTAAGTTGCGGATCTGGCGGCAGAAGAATGCCCAGTCCCAAGGCCGATTCGTGGACTATGAGCTGGACGGCGTCAGCCCCGACTCGTCCTTCCTGGAGATGTTGGACCTGTTGAACCAGAAGCTGATCCTGGAAGGCGAAGAGCCGGTGGCCTTCGACCACGACTGCCGGGAAGGCATCTGCGGCATGTGCGGCATGATGATCAACGGCGTGGCCCACGGGCCCAAGGCGGCCATCACCACTTGCCAGCTCCACATGCGCACCTTCAAGGACGGCGACACCATCGTGATCGAGCCCTGGCGGGCTCGGGCCTTCCCCGTGGTCAAAGACCTGGTGGTGGATCGCAGTGCCTTCGATCGCATCATCCAGGCCGGTGGCTACATCTCCGTCTCCACGGGCAGCGCACCCGAGGCCAACGCCATCCCCGTCCCCAAAAAGACGGCGGACATGGCCATGGATGCGGCGACCTGTATCGGCTGTGGCGCCTGCGTGGCGGCCTGCCCCAATTCCTCGGCCATGCTCTTCACCGCAGCCAAGGTGGCCCACCTGAACTCCCTGCCCCAGGGGCAGGCAGAGCGGTACGACCGGGCTGTGCTCATGGTGGAGGCCATGGATCGGGAGGGCTTCGGCGGCTGCACCAACATCGGCGAGTGTGAGGCCGTCTGCCCCAAGGAGATCAGCCTGGACTTCATCGCCATGCTGAACCGGGACCTGCTGATCGGCACCTTGAAGGGGGCGGGCCAGCGTTAGGGAATCCCGGCAGAAATTCAAGCCCCTGGGTAAACAGCCCCCTGGTAGACAGCGCGGAGGCGCAGGGGGTGCAGAGGTTTTCCTGGCGAATCCTCTGTGCCCTCTGCGCCTCTGTGGTGATGCCCCCTTATGGATTGACCGCATCCCGCAGCCAACCCAGGAGCCGCTGGGAGAGGTCGGAACGGGGCGGGGGGACCAGCTTCACCGCGGCCAGGGCTGCGCTCAGCTCCGCGCCCGTCTGGAAGCGGTCAGCCGGATCCTTGGCCAGGGCCTTGAGGATGATCTGTTCCAGCTCCGGGGTGATGTAGGTGAACTGGGAGGGGGGCGGCGGCGGCTTGTGGAGGTGGGCCTCCAGGACTTCGGACCGGCTGCCGTAGAAGGGACGGCGACCGGTCACCATGCGGTAGAGGACCACGCCCAGGGAGTAGAGGTCGGCCCGGCCGTCGATGGTACGGTCGCCGCGAATCTGCTCGGGCGCAACGAAGGAGGGCGTGCCGAAGAGGCCCTGGAAATCCTCGTCCCGCACGGCCCGCAGGTCCAAGGCCGCGCCAAAGTCGAAGAGGATGGCCCGGCTCAACCGGGTGAGGATGACGTTGCCGGGCTTGATGTCCCGGTGCACAATCTGGTGTTCGTGGATGTGGTGAAGCGCGTCGGCCATCTGGCGGGTGATGTCGATGGCCGCCTCCTCGCCCATGCTCTTGACCCGGGCCAGGAAGGAATCCAGGTTTTCGCCCTCGATGAGCTCCATGGCCAGGTAGATGCGCCCCTCCATTTCGCCGGCGTCCAGGGCCTGGACAATGCCCGGGTGGTGGAGGCGGGAGAGGATGCGATACTCCCGGAACAGAGCCTCTCGGATGTGGGGCTGAGCGGCGGCGGCAGGATGCAGGACCTTGATGGCCACGGTGCGCTGATTCTTCCAGCGGGCGCGGTAGACAGTGGCGACGGCGCCCTGGCCCAGCACCGCCTCCATCTCGTAGGCGCCCAGCTTGCGCAGCGGCTCCTGGCCGGGCCTGGTGGGATATCCGCCGCTCCAGTGTTCCATCTTCCCTGCCCCTTTTTCACGTCGCCCTGGCCGTGTCGTATGGGTGCATTATATCTGAAAGGTGTCCGTTGGACAATGGGCGGGCCGAAAAACGGAAAACCCCCCATCGGCCTGCGTACAGGCCGATGGGGGGACCGGGGTCCAGGGGACGGATGTTCTAGTCGTCGCCGGCGGCGGAGGCCATGGCCAGGGGCACGCCGTAGGCGGCTGCGCCGTGCTCCGTCAGGTCCAGGCCCGTCTGCTCCTCTTCGGGCGACACCCGCAGGATGTTCAGCGCCTTCAGAATGCTGAAGAGGATGAAGCAGGTCACAAAGGCCCACAGGGGAATGGCCACGGAACCCAGGATCTGGACGCCCAGGTTGTAGCCGCCGAAGATGCCGGTGGCCACGCCGCCCCAGATGCCGCACAGGCCATGGACCGGCCAGGCGCCCACCGGGTCGTCGATCTTCAGCCGTTCCAGCAGCTCCATGCCCAGGCAGACCAGCACGCCGGCCACGATGCCGATGATGATGCCTTCCAGGTTGGTGACCGCATCACAGTTGGCGGTGATGCCCACCAGGCCAGCCAGGGCACCGTTCAGGGTGTGGCCCAGGGATGGTTTACCCATGCGCAGCCAGGAGTAGATCATGGCGGCCACGGCGCCGGCACCGGCGGCCAGGGTGGTGTTGACCGCGATCAGCATGACGGCGTCGGTGTTGGCGGCGCCGGCGAAGGCCAGCTGGCTGCCGGGGTTGAAGCCGTACCAGCCTATCCACAGGATGAAGACGCCCAGGGTGGCGATGGTGTAGTTGTGGGGGAAGAGGCTGGGATCTTCGTCCTTGGCAAAGCGGCCAATGCGGGGACCCAACACCATGGCGCCCGCCAGGCCGGCAAAGCCACCCACGCTGTGGACCACCAGCGAGCCGGCAAAGTCATGGAAGCCCAGGGCCGACAGCCAGCCACCACCCCACTGCCAGAAGCCGCTGATGGGGTAGATGAACGCCGTGATGATCACGCTGTAAACCAGATAGCCGGAGACTTTGATACGCCCTGCTACGGCACCGGACACAATGGTCGCGGCCGTGGCAGCAAAGGCAGCCTGGAAGAGCCAGTCCACCTGGGGGTTCAAGTTGCCGGCCACCGGATCCGGCGGCGTGGCGCTGATGCCCAGGCCAGACCAGCCCACCAGCCCCGGAATCAGGGCGTTGCCGTACATGAGGCTGTAGCCAATCAGCCAGAAGATCAGCACGCCGGCGGAGAAATCCATCAGGTTTTTGAACATGATGTTGATGGCATTCTTGGCCGAGTTGAAGCCCGCCTCGACCAGGGCAAAGCCGGCCTGCATGAAGATGACCAGGACCGCTGCCAACAACAGCACGATGTTGTCAAGGGCGTAGGCAATCTCGTTGGTGGAGATCTCGTCCTGCGCGTATGCTTTCACGGCCACCAGGCTCAAGAGCAAAGCCAGGGGAACGGCCCGTACAAAACGTCTGATCCACATGAATCCTTTCCTCCTGTTACATTTGGTTCATTTCGTTGCGATCTCGTACTTCGGCCGATGGATCCAAGAATCGTAGCGCGCTTCGCAAGTTACGTTGCCCAATGTACCATGGTCGACTTCGGGAACCAATGTGCATCTTGCACAAAGATGCGGCTGCTCCTGTCGGCGATTTGTTCGCGGATGGTTTGCTGGGCGGAGACCCCTGGTCGATTTGCACAGGGTGGGGCCGTGGATGGCCACGCTAGCGAGCTGGGAAGGGGAAACGATGGCTGAGGCACATCTGTACCTGGGTACTTCTTCGTGGCATTTCGACGCCTGGCGCGGGGTCTTCTATCCCGAGAACGCCTCCCGCAGCGACTATCTGGCCTACTATGCCACCCAGTTTAACTCGGTGGAGGTCAACACCTCCTTCTACGGCCTGCCCCGGGCTGCCACTGTGGCCGCCTGGCTGGAGAGCGTGCCGCCCGGCTTCACCTTTTCCCTCAAGTTTCCCCGCAGCATCAGCCACGAACGCCAGCTGGAAGGGGCCGATGAGGAGACGCGGGCCTTTCTGGACCTCTTGCGGGAGCTGGGGCCCGCGGCCGGCGTGGGCCTGCTCCAGTTGCCGCCCCAGTTCACCCGGGCGCGCCTGGGCCGCCGCCTGGCCACCTACCTGGAGTGGCTGGCCGCCGTGGCTGAAGGTCTCCGCATCGCGGTGGAGGTGCGGGCCCGGGACCTGATGACCCCTGCCTTTGCCCGCTTTTTGGCCCAGCGGGGCCTGGCCCTGGCCCTGACCGACTGGGCCGGCACCCCGGACCTTTTCGACCTGTGGGAAGCGGCTCGCCTGGAGGCCGGGGAGGACGCGCCCGGCTTCGCCCTCATCCGCTGGATCGGTGACCAGCGCAACGGTCCCCGGGGAGACCGGGAACGCAGCGCCCCCCGGGAGGAGGATCTGGCCCGCTGGGCCGGACGGGTGCACCAGTTGTACCAGGCCGGCATCACCGTCTTCGGCTATATGCACAATCCCTACGAGGGCCATTCTCCGGCCAGTGTGCGGCGATTGCAGGCCCTGCTGGCGGAGCGGATGGCCCTGCCTCCATGGCCGCCGCAGCCACCGCCGCCGGTGCAGGGCTCCCTCGGGTTTTGAACGCCCTGGGTGCGCCGGTTTGCGGGGGGGCACGGCGGCCCACCCCGACGGGGGCACCGGCGATTGCGAACCGCCGCCGCTACGGTGTACGCCACGGATGCCGTCCCGTCTGGGAACCCTGGGCTGGACCCGCGTTCAATTGAAGAACCGGCCCGATCTATGTTAACCTTAATTTCGCGGGGTGAGCATCTTCCGATGCGGCGCCGTCCCGTCTGAATCGGTATCTGAGGATGTCGCCCCTGCGGCGTAATCGTGGTCGAGATCGTGAATTGCGGAGCCGACGGCGCTTTTGTGCTGCGCCGCATTGCGGCCCAGCACAACTCAAAAATGAACCATGCTTCACCCCGCTCCCCGCTTTGCCGATGGGGAGGAATATTGACCTATACAAAAAGAACGGGCCAACCTGGCCGCGCGACGAGGAGGCAATCCCATGGATCGGACGACACCGGTTGCCCACAACGAAGAGATCGAACTTTACATCCGCACCTACTATTCCCTCCTGCGCAGCAGCGGCGCCATCCGGGTGCGCAGCCTGGAGGAAACCCACGCGGCCATGAACTCCAGCCTGCACCAGCAGGCGGATAGCCCCGAGCTGGACGTGTCGGCCCTGGTCTACTGTGCCCTGCGCCTGCCGGATTGTGTCCCCTATGCCAGCCTGATCCTGATGGGCCAGATGGAGGATGTCTTCCACCGGGAAGGCTACCAGGTGGAGCGCTGGCAGCCAGTCCGGGCCCGGGCGCGGCGGCGGAAGTTCTACTTCAACCAGGAACAGGGGCTGCTGGCCGCCTTCATCGCCAGCGTCAGCGACATCGACGACCTGATCCCATGCCTGACCACCTTTCAGATCGAGTGGAACAAACTCCACCAGAAACTGAACAGCGGCGAACTGGGCATGCGCCTGCGCCAGATGGACATCGACGATGAATATCCGCCCATGTCTCTTCTGGAAGAGGTGCGCCATGCCCTGAACCTCTCCTCGGGCGATTTTGCCCGCCTGGGTCAGATCTGGCCGGGCCGGCAACTGGTCCACAACCTGCAGCGGGCCGCGTCCACCCGGCTGGATCTCCGCATCCAGGTGCTGGGGAGCGGCCTCAGCGATTACCGACGCAGCGTCCAGTATTGGTGGCGCAAGATTGAAGAGGCCTGCGCCCACTTGCAACTGGCCGATCAGCCCATCTATTTCGTCAGCAGCAATGTCCACAGCCTGGTCAACCTGGTTTCCGGTGTGGCCCAGGAGCTTCAGGATGAGCTGGTGGAGTTTGTGCGGCGCGAAAATCCCGAGGACTTGTGGCAGGAATATCAGGAGCTGAGCGACGGTGAACCGGGTGTGCTGGCCAACTTCTTCTACTACGTCTCCCGCCTGTATTTGAACGGCCGGGGCCGCAAGGAAAAGCTGCTGGAGCGGGTGGCCCAGCGGGAAAAGCGGGCAGGCATTATCCGCATCAGCGACCCCCACTGCCTGGACGTGGAGGCCCAGGTGATCCAGATCTCCCGCCTGCGTCGCAAGCGCATGGACCCCCGGCTTCAGATCTTCAGCGACGAGGAGTGGGAATTGCTCAAGGGCAGCGACGCCCTGATCTTCAACATCGACTATCCCCTGGGCATGGCCGCCTACCACATCTTCAGCCAGGTCTCCACCGCGGTGGATCGCATCCTGGGGGTGTACATCCTGGGCAAGGCGGCCACCCTCAATGGCCGGGTGGGGGACGTCATGATCCCCAACGTGGTCTACGACGAGCACTCCCGCAACTCTTACCTCTTCCGCAACTGCTTCACCGCCCAGGATGTGGCGCCCTTCCTGGCCTATGGCACGGTCTTCGACAACCAGAAGGCCGTGACCGTGCGAGGAACCATCCTCCAGAACCGCAATTTCATGCACGTCTTCTACGAAGAGGGCTACACCGACATTGAGATGGAGGCCGGGCCGTATCTGAGCGGCATCTACGAGGACATCTACCCCAAGCGCTACCCGGTGGATGAGATTGTCAACCTCTTCATCAACGCTCCTTACGACATCGGCCTCCTCCACTACGCCAGCGACACCCCCATCAGCCGGCGCCAGACGCTCCTGAGCAAGAGCCTGAGCTACTTCGGCGTGGACGCCACCTACGCCACGTCGGTGGCCGTGCTCCGGCGCATCCTCAGCCAGGAGATTGAGCGCCAGCGCCGGCTACAACGGGAGCGTCCACCCGTGGCCGAGGCCATGTCGACTGTCTGAGCCCTGGATCCATTCGCCCTCACCACTGTCGGAGATCCGCCTGTGAAACCACCCCACGATGCCACACGACTCTGGCGCACCCTCTGGCGGGTGGCCGACGCCCTGGTCCCCCTCTACTGCCGCCTTCACGTGGCAGGCCGGGAGCATGTCCCTGCCACAGGGGGCTGTGTCTTGGCCTGCAACCACACCATGGGGCCGGACTATTTCTTCCTGGCCTATGCCTCTCCCCGCCAGGTCCACTATATGGCCAAGGCGGAACTCTTTCAGATCCACCCTCTCCTCTCCCGGCTGCTGGACGCGGCGGGCGTCTTCCCGGTGCGCCGGGGGCAGCGGGATCAGGTGGCCATCCAGCGGGCCGTGGAGCTGGTGCGTTCGGGACGGGTGTTGGGCATGTTTCCAGAAGGGACCCGCAGCCGGAGTGGCGTGTTGCAGCGGGGGCGGACGGGGGTGGCCCGCATCGCGCTCCAGGCGGGTGTGCCGGTGGTGCCGGCGGTGGTGATCGACGCGGAAAAGGCCATGCCGGGCCATTGGCGGCCCTGGCGGCGGCCCCAGGTGTGGGTCCGCTTTGGCCCACCGCTGGTAGGGGAGGGCGATCCAGGCGATCCGGCGGTGCTGCAGGCCTTCACCCAGGCGGTCATGGTGGCCATGGCCGGGCTGTTACCCCCGGAGCGACAGGGCGAGTACGCAGCCCAGCTGGCCGCGCCCCGCTGAACGGACGCCCCGCCATGGTCCTGTGAAAGGATAAAAAAAGGGAGGCCCGGTAGGGCCCCCTTTTTGCTCTGCCCTGATATCGAATTTTACAGAGCAGCCATCACTTCCTCTAGCGACTCGCGGCTGGGGCGGAGCAGCTCAGTGGGCAGGCTGACCAGCGGCTCGTCCACCAGGTTCAGCAGCTCCAGCATGTCGGGCTGCTCCTCGTTCACGTAGAAGAGCCCCGTGAGCAGCTTCTGCTCCCGGCGGGCTTCCTCCAGGACCCGGTACGCCGCCAGGCGGTCCGTGGGATCATGGTCTTCGGCCAGCTTCTTGAGCACAATCCAGGAGCCGTCGTGGAGCTGGATCTCCACTTCGTCGTCGTAGTCGTCGATCTCGATCTCCTCGTAGCTGGGGATGAAGTCCAGGTCGTGCAGGGGGATCTCGTGCTCTTTACCCCAGCTATAGCTCTTGGTGGAGGTCTCGTGGTTGTTAAAGGTCACGCAGGGGCTGATGATGTCCAGCACGGCGATGCCCCGGTGGCTCAGGGCCGCCTTGAGGAGCGTCTCCACCTGTTTGGCGTCGCCGGCAAAGCTGCGGGCCACAAAGGTAGCGTTGGCCGCCAGGGCTTCGATGCAGATGTCCAGGGGCGGCAGGTCGTTCACGCCGGCGTACTTGAGCTGCTGGCCCAGGTCCGCGGTGGCGCTGAATTGGCCCTTGGTCAGACCGTAGACGCCGTTGTTCTCCACGATGTAGACCAGGGGCAGGTTGCGGCGCATGGCGTGCTTGAACTGGCCGATGCCGATGGACGCGGTGTCGCCGTCACCGCTGACGCCGATGGCGGTCAGGGTGCGGTTGGCCACCAGGGCGCCGGTGGCCACCGAGGGCATGCGGCCATGCACCGCGTTGAAGCCGTGGCTATGGCCCAGGAAGTAGGCGGGCGTCTTGCTGCTGCAGCCGATGCCGCTGAGCTTGATGACCTGGGTCTGGTCCAGGCCCAGCTCCCAGGCGGCGTTGATGATGCGGGCGCTGATGCTGTCGTGGCCACAGCCCTTGCACAGGGTAGAGGGGCGGCCGCGGTATTCGTTCTTTTCCAGCCCCAGGATGTTGGTCTTGGGCGCTCGGGCAGAGGGAGCGGGTCTCTTGGTTGTATTCATCTTGCTTTCCTTCGCGCGTTAGCAGGTGAACCGTCACAACGTTGACACGGTTGTACGGGACCAGGGATACAGGACAAAATGTCGGCGCCTACGCGGCCTGATCCCCGTCCAGATGCTGGCGGATGGTATCCGCGATCCAGCGGGCCGACAGGGGCAGGCCATTGCAGCGGGCCACGGAGACCAGGCGGCTGGCCAGGTCTGGCTCGGCGCTGGCCAGGATCTGGCAGAGCTGGCCGTCGTAGTTGTTTTCCACCACGAAGACCCGGTCGTAGGCGGCCATGAAGTCCCGCACACTCTGGGTGTGGGGCAGGGCCCGTAGGCGCAGGTAGCTGGTCTCCACGCCGGCCGCGCGCAGGCGATCCCGGGCTTCGGCCACGGCCGGGTCGTTGCTGCCCAGGCTCAGGATGGCCACCTGGGCGCCGTCCACCTGGTCGATGATGGGCTCGGGGACCAGGGTGCGGGCCGTCTCGAACTTGCGATGGATGCGCTCCAGGTTGTGCTCCCAGTCGTCGGGGCGCTCGCTGTAGATGGCGTACTCGTTGTGGCCGGTGCCTCGGGTGAAGTAGGCGGCCAGCTTGTGTTTGTTGCCCGGCAAGGTCCGGTAGGGGATGCCGTCGCCGTCCAGGTCCTTGTAGCGGCCCCAGCTGCCGCCCAGTTTCTGCAGGGCCTCCTCATCCAGCACCTTGCCCCGGTCCATGGGCTTCTCCGGGTAGGTGAAGCGGTCGCTGATCCAGAGGTTCATGCCCAGGTCCAGGTCGCTGAGGACGAAGACCGGCGTCTGGAGTCGCTCGGCCAGGTCGAAGGCGACGCCGGCGAAGTCGAAGCACTCGGCCGGGGTGGCTGGGAAGAGCACCACGTGGCGGGTGTCGCCGTGGCTCAGGTAGTAGGCGCTCAGGATGTCGCCCTGGGAGGTGCGGGTGGGCAGGCCTGTGCTGGGCCCCATGCGCTGGATGTCCCAGATGACCGCAGGGATTTCGGCGAAGTAGGCCAGGCCCACGAACTCGGCCATGAGGCTGATGCCGGGGCCGCTGGTGGCGGTCATGGCCCGGGCGCCGGCCCAGCCGGCCCCCACCACCATGCCGATGGCGGCCAGCTCATCCTCGGCCTGGATGATGGCGTAGGTGGCCTTGCCGGTCTTGGGATCCCGGCGCAGCTTGGGCGCGTAGGCGTTGACGGCCTCGGCCAGGCTGGAGGAGGGGGTGATGGGGTACCAGGAGACCAGGTTGACGCCGTTGTAGAGCGCGCCCAGGGCGGCGGCGGTGTTGCCGTCCACCAGGATCTTGTCTTCGTTGTAGCCGCTCATGCGGGCCACCCGGTAGGGCTGGTCGTTGACCACGTGTTCCTTGGCATGCTGGTAGGCCCGCATGACCATGTCGTAGTTCATCTCGATGGGCTTGGTCTTGTTGCCGAAGTTCCAGGCCAGGGCGTTGCGGATCTCTTCCAGATCGATCTCCAGTAGGTAGGCCAGGTAGCCCACGTAGACCATGTTGGCCACGTAGTCCCGCAGGTTGAAGGGCAAATCCGCCTGTTTGACCAGCTCCTTCACCGGCATGGGGTAGTACTTCACATCGTGGCGCCGGGCCGCGATGGGCAGGGTATCGTCGTAGAGGATGATCCCGCCCGGGGAGACACTTGCCATGTCCTCCGCCACGGTGGCGCCGTTCATGGCGACCAGCACTTCGATCCCATCCCGCCGGGCCAGGTAGCCATCCTTGCTCAGGCGGACGTTGTACCAGGTGGGCAGGCCCTGGATGTTGCTGGGAAAGAAGTTTTTCCCGGTGACCGGAATTCCCATCTTGAAGAGGGACCGGATCAACACGTTGTTGCTGGTCTGGCTGCCTGAACCGTTGACCGTCGCCACGTTGATGTTGAAGTCGTTGACAACGAGCTCGGTCTTCTGTTCAGACGGAGCCTCTTGCACCATTACGCTCATCGTATTTCCTCCAAAGATTGAAGCAGGCCGTGTAGTTCCTCAATTGAGAACACATCGGGAAACGACGGGAAATCGTATGAACAGCGCTGCCCGATGATCTTCCGACCTGAACGCCGGCCCAGATATGGACGCCAAAAGGCATTTTCAGGCCAGCTTCAGGAAAGAAATCCATCGAAGACATCAGCGTTGTAACCTAAGACGGGGCCGCGGCGTCCGCGGCCAGGGGCACACGCCGGGTTTCAATGGAGATGCCCCGTTTGCTCAACAGCCCCATGTGGTCGATGAGCAGCTGCTTGCCCAGGGGAATGTCCCCCGCCTGGATGGCGTCCACAATCCGCTCGTGGTAGTCCCACACCTCCTGGAGATAGGGGTAGTCCGCATAGGTGTTCAGCTCCACCGCCTCGTAGGCATCCCAGTACGCCTCCAACAGGCCCACCACAAAAGGGTTGTGGAGGCGCCGGAAGATGGTCAGGTGAAGTTCGCGATGTTCCGGATAGGGGATCTGGATGCGCTGCTGGTTCAACTTGGCCTTGGCCGTGTTGACCAGTTCTCGGAGGTAGGCCTTGTCCTCGTCGGTTAGGGAAGTCACCGCCTCTTCCCAATAGGCGGTTTCCAGATGGGCGCGCAGGCTGCTGAAGGCATCGAAGTGACGGCGGTCCAGGGCGAGGGCAACCAGCAGGCTGAGGCGTACCGGCGGCAGAAAGCGGTATTCCATGCGGGTAATGCCCCGACGAGGGCTGGCTTCCACCAGGCCCAACATGCGGGCCACTTCCAACTGCTCCCGCAGTTTGCCCACGCTGATGCCGATCTGGGTGCTCAGCTCGGCCAGCGGAGGGAGCCGGTCTCCCGGCGCAAATTCCTGCTCCACCAGATAGCGCAGGAATTCAGAGTCGATCAACGTCTGTAACATGAAGGCGGCATCCTTGCCTGGGGGCAATCATCCAATTAATCAGATTAATCGGAATATATCACATTTTGCCCAGGAAGTCAATTTTTCACCCGGCTTGCGCGTCTTTTTGAACCCACGCAAAGAAGGGGCGATATCGTCAGCCCCGGGCGGGTGAAAGGACGGCGACGGATCCGGTAGGGGCGGGCCCCCGTGCCCGCCCGATGTCACCAGCCCCAGACCGGTAAAGGGAAGGTGACGGCTGCGCAGCTACGAGCTGCGCCTACGAAGGGGTGGCCATGTCCTGTAGGGGCGGCTCCCAGCCGCCCGAGGTCGCCACACCCGGGCGGGTGAAAGGACGGCGACGGATCCGGTAGGGGCGGGCCCCCGTGCCCGCCCGATGTCACCAGCCCCAGATCGGTAAAGGGAAGGCGACGGCTGCGCAGGTCGAAATGGGCGAAAAATTTTTCGTCCCTACGAAGGAGGGGCCGGCGCAATCACCGTCAGGAAGGTCAGCCGTTCCTGGCCGTCATTCTCCACCCCGTGGGGAACGCCCGCCGGCGCCAGAATCAGCTCGCCGGGACCACAGCGCCGGCGACTGTCGCCCACGGTGAAGGTGCCTTCGCCTTCCAACACCAGGTAGAACTTGTCCTGGTCCGCGTGGTCGTGGAGGGGCTGGGCCTGACCTGGGGCCAGGCAGTTCAGCCCGGCCAGCAGCCGCTCGCTCTGGAAAAAGGTGTGTTTGAAGGGCTTCTCCGGCCGAACCTGGGCGTGATCCAGGGGCCGCACGAAATATCCTTCGCGCTTTTCTCTCATGGTCTCCCCTCCTGGGGGCGGTCCACTCAAGTGGCCGATGCCTGCCTGCGCTTCAGGTAAGTGACGGCGGCGCCGGCCAGCAGGGCCACGCCGGTGGGCAGCATCCGTTCGTCGAAGTCGAAGGTGGGGCTGTGGTGGGGACTGTTGGGCGGGCCGGACGGATCCCAGGCGCCCACCAGGATAAAGCAGCCGGGCGCCCGGTTCAGAAATTCGGAGACGTCCTCTGCCACCATCATGGGGGTGATCTGGGTGACCTGCTCGGCGCCCACGATCTGGGCGGCCACCTCCTGCATGAGCTGCGCGCCCGCCTCGCTGTTGACCGTGGCCGGCACCTGGGCCGAAAAGCTCAGCTCGCAGGTGGCGCCAAAGGCCGCGCAGATGCCCTCCGCCACCTCCTGCATCCGCTCTTTGAGCTGGGCATCCACCGCCGGGTCGAAGCTGCGGATGGTCCCGGTCAGCTCGGCTCGGGGCGAGATGACGTTGTAGGCATCGCCGCTGCGGAAAGTCCCCACGCTGAGGACGGCTGTCTGGGTGGGGTCGATGTTGCGGGCCACGATGCTCTGCCAGGCCACCACGATCTGGCTGGCCACCAGGGTGGCGTCGATGGTGTCGTGGGGGGTGGCGCCGTGGCCGCCCCGGCCGTGGACCACCAGGCGGAACATGCCCGCGCTGGCCCACAGGGGACCGGCCTGGGCCACCACCTGGTTGAGGGGCAGGCGGCTCCACAGGTGCAGCCCGAAGGTGGCCTCTGGCCGGGGGTTCTCCAGCGCGCCCTCTTCGATCATGGCCAGGGCGCCTCCCATCCCTTCCTCTGCCGGCTGGAAGGCCAGTTTGACCCGGCCGGCCAGGTGGCGGCGCTGGTTGACCAGCACCTGGGCCACGCCCATGCCGATGGCGGTGTGGCCGTCGTGGCCACAGGCGTGCATCACCCCGTCGTGGCGGGAGCGGTAGGGGACGTCGTTTTCCTCCTGGATGGGCAGGGCGTCCATATCGAAGCGCAGCAGCACGGTGGGCGCGTCGTCGGGCAGATCCTCCCCCTCGATGACGGCTACCACGCCAGTTTTACCCACGCCGGTGCTCACCTCCAGGCCCAGGCTGCGCAGGTGGTCGGCCACAATGCCGGCGGTGCGGACTTCCTGGAAGCCTATCTCCGGATGGCTGTGGAAGTCCCGGCGCCAGTGGACCAGTTGAGGAAAGAGGGCCTCTGCTTCTTGCCGAATTTGGGCGATGATTTCATCGGTCATGGGCTATCCTTGTGTGTCCAGCATTTGATCCAGAATCTCGTTGTTCATGCGCACCCGCTGGTAGTCCTGGCGGGCCCGCTCCAGGGCATCGCCCAGGGCTTCCATGCGCCGGCGCAGTTCGGCTTCGTTCTCGCTGGAGGCCCAGGCTTCCCGCAGCAGATCTTCGAAGGACTTGCTGCCGTCCAGGTTGCCCAGGATCAGATCCAGCTCACCGATGACCAGCTCGAACAGGCGGATCTTGCGGGCCAGCAGTTCGATGATGTGGGCTTCGATGGTCTCGTTGCAGCTCAGGTTGAAGATGGTGACGTCGTGGACCTGGCCCAGGCGGTGGAGGCGGCCGATGCGCTGCTCCACCCGCATGGGGTTCCAGGGCAGGTCGTAGTTGATGAGCTGGTGGCAGAACTGGAGGTTCCGCCCCTCCGCGCCGCTCTCGGTGCTGACCATGACCCGCACCCCTTCCCGGAAGGCGGCCACTGTGGCCTCCTTCTGCTGGAGGGAGAGGCCGCCGTGGAAGCCCACGGCCGAGAAGCCCCACTCCCGCAGCTGGCGCACGATGGTCTCCAGGGTGACCCGGTATTCGGTGAAGATGAGGAACTGGCCGGGGAAGCGTTCCAGGATCTCCCGCACGGCCAGGAGTTTGCGCCCCACGGGGATGGATTCGGCCAGCTCCAGAAAGCGCTGGAGCTCGGCCCGGGCCCGGTCGCCGTGGGCCCGATCCTGCACCATCTTGCGCAGGGTGGCGGCCACAGCCTGGGGGCTGCTGCTCAGCTCCTTCTGCAGGGTCATGAGGGTGAGGCGCAGATGCTTGTCGCTGTCCACATCCCGGAAGCGCCGGCGGATGTAGTCGGTGGCGTCCGCGTAGAGCTGCCACTCCCGTTCGCTCAGGGTGAGGTGGTAGATGGCGGCCCGGCGGCGGGGGAAGCGCACGTCCACCTTGCTGCGCCGGTTGCGGATCATGACGTCGTTGAGCAGTCGGCGCAGGGAGGGGGCGTTCTTGGGGCGCCGTTTGTCCGCGTCCTCCAGGAAGTGGTTGCGGAAGGCCCGCACCGTCCCCAGTTGACCCGGGGAGAGGATGGTGATGAGGCTGTAGAGCTCCATCAGGTCGTTTTGGATGGGCGTGGCCGTCAGCATCAGCACGTAGCGCTTGCGGATCTGGTTGACGAACTTCCAGGCCAGGGTGCTGCGGTTTTTGAGCTTGTGGGCTTCGTCCACGATGAGCAGGTCGTAGTCCCGCTGCAGGATCAGCTCGCTGTGGCGGCGCAGCTTGGCCCGATCCAGGCTGGCCAGCCAGCGGCCGGATTCGGCCGTCAGGGCCTCCTGCCACTGGCGGGGGTGATCCATGATGGTGAATTCTTCATGGAACTTGTTGGAAAGCTCTTCCCGCCACTGTTCGGTCAGGGAGGCGGGCGTCAACACCAGGACCGTCTGCACCAGCCCCCGGCGGATCAGCTCCTTCATGATGATGCCGGCTTCGATGGTCTTGCCCAGGCCCACCTCGTCGGCCAGGAGCGCCCGCCCCCGCATGTCGTGGAGGGCACGGCGGGCCGTCTCCAGCTGGTGCTCGTAGTGCTCCACGTCCAGCTCGTCCAGGCAGATGAGGCGGTCGAAGCCGTGGGAGAGGCGCAGGGCTTCGGCCCGGTTGCGGAGCCGGTAGATCTCCAGGGGCTCCGGCGGGCGGATGCGGCCATGGGTGCGGAAGAAATTTTCCAGGTTCTGGGGCGTCTCGATGAGGCGGGGCGGCAGGGTGACGCCCAGCCCTGCGATCTGCCCGGCCAGGTTGTGGTCCAGGTTATAGCGATAGCCACAGCGGAAGCACTGGGTGGCTGTCTCCTCGTCCAGCCAGCCGCACTGGGGGCAGCGCTTGCCCATGACCGTGGCCGGCGTCTGGGTCGCCTTCCGCCGCGGTTGGGTCTGGGGTTCTGCAATTTCGAGCCATTCGAAACGTTCTTGCATGGTTGCGTGGATACCGTCTTTTCCCAGTGTTTCCAGCGTAGAAGTCGCTCTACATGAGACCGTGGCCGGCCTTGGGCCGATGATTTCAATCATCGGCTGGCACACCCCCAGTGCGTTGAAATGCACTCCACGGGGCGGATGGTGCCCGGCTTGAATCCGTTCTCAACGGATTTCCGGCCCCAGCGAAGCATTGAAATGCCTCGTTGTCGGGCTGCCCTACCCAAACGGACGCCGGGAGGAGGCCGGCCGGGCCCGCTGCCGGGCCCAGGCCCGCAGGGCGTCGATCTCCTCCTGCATCATCTGGCTCAGGGGCACCGTCTCCTGGAGCACGTCCAGCAGGTCGGTGGTTTCCAGGGGGCGGTTCTTGTCAAAGGCCTCGTAGAGGCCGGCGATCACCGCCTGTTCAATCTCAGCGCCGGAAAGGCCGTCGGAGGCCATGGCCAGGCTGTGCAGGTCAAACTGCTCGGGATCCCGGTTGCGTTTGCGCAGGTGGATCTTCCAGATTTCCCGGCGTTCTTCGATGTCCGGCAGGTCCACGAAGAAGATTTCGTCGAAACGGCCCTTGCGCACCAGCTCGGGCGGAAGCTGCTCCACGCTGTTGGCGGTGGCGATGACAAAGACCGGCGCCTGCTTCTCCTGGAGCCAGGTGATGAAGCTGCCGAAAACCCGGGCCGCGGTGCCGGCGTCGCTCACGTTGCTGGAGCCCACGCCCGAAAAGCCCTTCTCGATTTCGTCCACCCACAGCACCACCGGCGCGATGCTCTCGGCCACCCGGATGGCGTTGCGCAGGTTTTCTTCGCTGGAGCCCACCAGCGAGGAGAAGAGCCGGCCCACGTCCAGCCGCAGCAGGGGCAGCCGCCAGGAGTTGGCCACCGATTTGGCCACCAGGGATTTGCCGCAGCCCTGGACGCCCACCAGGAGGATGCCCTTGGGCTCGGGCAGGCCGAAGGCCCGGGCCTCGTCGCTGAAGGCCCGCACCCGCTTGCGCAGCCACTCCTTGAGCACATCCAGGCCGCCCACATTGGCCAGGCGTTCTTCGCTGGCGTAGAACTCCAGCAGCCCGCTCTTGCGGATGATCTGCTGCTTCTCTGCCGTCACCGCCTCGATGGCGTCGCCGTCCAGGCGCCCGCCGGCCTGGACCACGGCCTTGGCCACCGCGTTGGCCGCCTCCTGTTCGGTCAGGCCCAGGCAGGCCTGGATCAGCCGGCCCCGCTGGCGGCGGTCCAGGGATACCTCCACCGCCTCGTGCTGCTCCAGGCTGGCGATGATCTGGTCCAGCATCTGGCCCAGTTGCTCGGCGGTGGGCAGGTTGAAGTCCACCACCGTGATCTCCTTCTCCAGCTCCGGCGGGATCTTGAGCACCGGCCCCAGCAGGATCACCGTCTTGGGGCTGGCTTCCAGGCCGAAGGCCACCTCCCGCAGGCGGCGCACCACCGCGGCATCCCGCAGGAAGGGGTGGAAATCCCGCAGCACCCAGATGCCCGGCTCAGGATCCTCCAGGATGGCAGCCAGCAGGGTGAGGGGATCCCGTTTGCTGCTGTCGAAGCGGTCCGGCAGGGCCGGGTTGTGGATGCCGGTGGTGACGCTCCAGACCAGGAGGCGTTTTCGCTGTTGTTGGGCCAGCCGGTCAATGGTGGCCAGCGCCCGCTTCTCCTCGGGTGTCACCACCCAGAGGAGCGGGTAGCGGGCGCGGATGTAGACGTCCAGTTCGGTTTGCATGGCCATGGGCGGAGGCCCCTACGCGTCGGCCTCCTTGAAACGCGCCAACAGTTCTGGCAGCCCTTCCAGGATGAAATCGGGTTTGGGCTCGATGGTCTCGTACTGCTCCCGGGTGGTGACGCCGGTGAGCACGCCCACCGTGGGCATGCCCAGCCGGATGGCGCCCACGATGTCGGTTTCGTAGCGGTCGCCCACCATCAGGGTCTCTTCGGGTTGGGTGCCCACCTTGCGCATGGCCTGCTGGAACATGCCCGGGTAGGGCTTGCCCACGAATTCGGGTTCCACATCGGTGGCCTGGGCCAGCAGGGCGATGAGGCTGCCGGTGCCGGGCACCTGGCCCCGTTCGGTGGGCAGGGTGGGATCCGGGTTGGTGGCCACGAAGCGGGCGCCATTGCGGATGGCCAGGGTCATGTCGGCCAGCTTTTCGTAGGTCAGGCCGAAGAAGATGCTAGCCACGGCAATCTCAGCCTGGAACGGGTCGTCCACCAGCTGAAAGCCCTTGTCGGCCAGGGCCTGGCGCAGGGAGGCTTCCCCCATCATGATCACCCGGGCGCCCGGCCGGGCCTGCTCGGCCAGCCAGTTGGCCGTGGCTTCGGCGCTGCCCAGGATGCGCTGGGGCGGGACCTGGATGTTCATCCCGGCCAGCTTTTCGGAAAAGGTCTGGGAGGTGCGGCTCGAGTTGTTGGTGACGCAGAGCCACTGGCGCCCGGTCTGGTCCAGATAATCCAGGAGCTCCTGGACGCCGGGCAGGGGGCGGTTGCCCACGTAGAGCACCCCGTCCATGTCCAGCAGAACGGCCCGGACCCGGCGCAATTTTTCCACGTTATCGGCCGGATTGCCGGCCTGTTCGGTCAAAGTCTCCATCCATTTCACT
Source organism: Litorilinea aerophila (assembly GCF_006569185.2). NCBI lineage: Bacteria > Bacillati > Chloroflexota > Caldilineae > Caldilineales > Caldilineaceae > Litorilinea > Litorilinea aerophila. The sequence goes on from NZ_VIGC02000003.1 coordinate 132,203, forward strand.
CCGTTGGGCTGCCTTTGGATTCATTTTGGCGAGTCTGTCCCGGATGTCTGGGGGGATGCCGCGGCCGGAGGGCACCCGGGCAAGCGGTACCCTACCCCCGTGCGGGAGGACAGACTTTCTCTCTGCATGGCCCGGCCATTATAGCATAGCATCCTCTTCCTCTTCCCAATCCCGCTCCACGTCCACGGCGGCGGTGGCCACGGCCCAACTGACCGCGAACCAGACACCGCCGCCGATGAGCAGGGCCATGGCGATATTGGCCGGGTGAAGGGGGACATTGCCCCGCACGATCCCCACCACGGTGAGGGCAAGCCCCAGCACGCCAAAGACCAACCCCACCTTCAACGGAGTGGACAGATATTTGGGCATGGATCACTCCTGACTCTACTGAAGAAACCACAGATGGCTCTACTGCACAAAGGTCAACTGAGGACGCTGCCCCACGCAGATGAACGCTGATTCAGGTTACTCTCTCCTGCATTTCTTTGCGCCTTTGCGTTCCAAAATGCCCTTTTTGCAGGGGAGTCACAGCTTTCACAGATGAACACGGCTTCCGTCCCTCACGACTGTTTCCACTTGCGGAGTGAGCATCCTCTGATGCGACGGCGTCCCGTCTGGGTCGGCATCTGAGGATGCCGACTCCGCGTCGTCTGTCTTTTGGCTAACAGGCGGGACGTAAGTCCTGCACATTCAACTGCAGGCGCTGGCGCCCCTGCCACTCGTTGGCCTCCAGGTGGAAGACCAGATCCACCCGGCTGCCTTCGGAGAGATGGTCGGCCCACGCACCCTGGTGGAAGGCGATGGCATCCAGCACCGGCCCATGGGCATCCCGGTCTACGATCAGGCGGAGGTGCTTGCCCTCGCCCACGGTCCGGGCTTCCCGCACCCGCACCTGACGGCAGAGCAGCAGGGGCGGCGGGTTGTCCTGGCCGGTGGGCTCCAGGCGGGCGAACTGCTGCTGCAGCCCCCAGTTGAGCTCGTCGAAGGGAACGTCCGCGTCGATCCAGAGGGTGGGGCGCAATTGGGCGGGCTCGGGCAGCTCCCGCCGGGCCACTTCCTGGAGGGCCTCGGCCAGCTCGGGAAGCCGGGACGTGGCCACGGTGAAACCGGCGGCCAGGCTGTGTCCGCCATGGCGCACCAGCAGCGGGCTGACCTCGTCCAGCGCGCGGCTGATGTCGAACTCGGGGATGCTGCGTGCACTGCCCCGGGACTCCGCCTCGCCCTGTTCAATGACCACCGCGGGACGGTAGAAGCGCTCGGTGAGCTTGCCCGCCACCAGCCCCACGATGCCCGCAGGAATGTGGGGGCTCTGGACCAACAGCAGGGACGGATCCTGGGCCAGCTGGGGAGCCAGTTGGGCTTCAGCCTCGGCCTCGGCGCTGACCGTCAGGTTGCGTCGCCGCTGGTTCAGTGCTTCCAGTTCGGCGGCCAGGGTGTAGGCCTCGGTGGGATCGCCTGTGCGCAGCAGGCGGTAGGCTGTCCGGGCGTGGGTGAGCCGGCCGGCCGCGTTGATGCGGGGCGCCAGGCGGAAGGCGATGGTGGTGGCATCCACCGTGCCGGGGCGGAGGTCGGCAAACTGGAGCAGGGAAGCCATGCCCGGGCGCTGGGCCTGGTTGAGCTGTACCAGCCCCCGGCGCACCAGAGAGCGGTTCTCCCCCAGGAGGGGCATCATGTCGGCCACGGTGCCCAGGGCCACCAGGTCCAGCAGGCTGGCCTCCATCTCCAGGGCCTGATCCGGGCGGAGGGGGCTCCAACCCTGTTGGGCCACAGCCCGGAGCACAGCCTGGGCCAGGCGATAGGCCACGCCCACGCCGGCCAGCTGGGTGGCTCCCTGGCGACATTCCCGGCGGGGGTTGATGACAGCCAGCGCAGGCGGAAGCTGGGGGCCCAGGGAGTGGTGATCGGTGATGATCACGTCCAGCCCTCGTGCCACCGCATGGGCCACCTCGTGGACGCTGCGGATGCCGCAGTCCACCGTGACCAGCAGGCGCGCCTTGGCCGCGATGGCATCGATGGCCTCCAGGTTGAGGCCGTAGCCCTCGTCCACCCGGTCGGGAATGTAGGGGCCCACCCGGCCGCCGGCCATCTGCAGGGCGGTGACCAGCAGCGCGGTGGCCGAGACGCCGTCGGCGTCGAAGTCGCCGTAGACGCAGATGATTTCGCCGGCCTCGATGGCCCGTACAATGCGGTGGACCGCGGGCGCCATGTCCGGCAGGCGGAAGGGATTTTCCACCACCGCGTCGGCGTCGGTCAGAAAAGCGCGCACTTCGTCGGGCGTGCGCAGGCCCCGGTTGTAGAGGACCTGGGCCAGGATCGGGTGTTCGGGAACGGCGTCCAGAAAGGTAGGCGGGGCCGGTTCAAAGAGTTTCCAGTTCTTGGCTTGCGCCGGAGTCATGCCACGCTTCTTCCCGCGGGAACTGACACAGCCCGGCGCAGGTCGGTCCACGGAGCCGGGCTGTGGGGCGTGTCGTCGTTCATCCCCCGATTATAGCCCACCGCGGTTTGTTGGGCCAAAGGCGAAGGCAGGTGGGGTGTGTCCCAAGATCGCAGGTCCCGTTTCCGTACGGGATGGCGTCCGTGCGGTATGGATACCGCACCTGGCAGGGTTAAGAGAGGCCCAAACTCGCCGCCTCCTCCGCCAGCTCCTCCGCGGGGTACCAGTGGACCGCGGCGCTCGCGGCCAGGAGGCAGACGCCTGTGCGGGGAGCGATGCCCAGGATGCGGCGGGCCGCGTGGTGGTAGATGGCCAGCTGGGGCCGGAAGCTGGCCGCCTTCTGGCGGATCGCCCCGGCTTCCACCCATTCGCTCTTCCAATCCACCAGCCACCAGCCCTCCTCGTCCTCAAAGAGCAGGTCCAGGGTGCCGTGGAGGACACCCTGGCCGGTGGTGAGGGTAAAGGGCACTTCGTGGAGGCGTCGCCGGGCCCTTTGAATCTGGGAGAAGAGGGGCGAACGTTGCAGCCCCGCCAGCAGCCGTCGCGCCCGGCGGACGGCATCCTCCACCTGGTCCGGTCCGATCACCCCCAGTTGGCGGGCTATCCTGGCCAGGGACGAGCGTAGCGCCTCCCCGTCCAGTTCCAGAATCGTCCATCGGGCCAGGGCCTGGTGGACCAGGTTGCCCAGGAGATAGCGGGAGACCGGCCGGGCGGTGTGGCCGGGCTGTGGGGGTGGAACTGCCGGCCACAAGGGCAGGGGCCCGTCCTCCTCCACCGCAGCCTGTTCCATGTCCTGGAGCAGCGTGGTCACGCTGCGGGTGACTGCGCCTGGGACGACCGGCACGGGGCGACAGAGGGCCGGCATGGCGGTCAGGGTGGGCGAGAGGGAGGCCATCGGCCTGGCCGGGCGCCTGGCGGGCGGCGGCGCGGCCGGGCGGTGGATGCGGATGCGGAAGGCCGGGGCGCTGCCGTCGTCCGCCTGGCAGGACCACTCCGCCACCTCTGGCCCGGTGGCCTCGATCTCCCATGCGTCCAGGATCTGGGCCAGCCAGTTTGTAGACGCCTGGGCGGTCATCTGGCCGGAGAGGATGAGCCGGTCCGCGGCCCGGGTGCAGGCCACGTAGAGCAGTCGCCGGCTCTCGGCCTCTTCCATCTGCTGGATCTCCGCCTTGCCCCAGCAATAACTGGCCGGCTCCTGCCAGTCGCCGTTCTCATCCAGCACCCGGCAGACCAGCCCGATCTGCGGGTCGTGGAGGATGTACCCGCCCTGCCGGGTGGAGCGGCGGCCCAGGTCGGCCACGGCTACCACGGGGAACTCCAGCCCCTTGCTGGCGTGGATGGACATGAGCCGGACGGCACCCCCTTCCGGCTCCCGCCCCAGGGCTTCCCCCTCCCGGGCCTCGGCCGCGCGCAGGTCCGACACCCGGCGCAGGAAGTCGGAGAGGCTGGCGCCGCCCTTCTCCCGGGCCATGGCCAGCAGCTTCTGCACGTTGCTGAGGGGGCGGTCGCTCCCCTGGCCGGGCTGAGCCTGCAGGGCCAGGGCCACCTCGTAGCCGGTGTGATCCAGGGCTGTCCGCAGCAGTTGCCACACGTCCACCCGTCCGGCGATAGACCAGAGGTGCTTCAGCACCGTGTGGGCGTGGGCGATCTCCTCATCCTGATCGGTGGGGGGCGGATCGGCCAGGGCCGCGCGCAGGGGGCGGGGCTCGGCCGGTCGTCGGTTTTCGCCGTCCCGCCAGCGCAGCCGATAGAGGGTTTCGTCGCTCAGGCCGAAGAGGGGCGAGCGCAGGGCCGCGGCCAGGCTGAAATCGTCGCCCGGGTTGTGCAGCGCCGCCAGCAACACCAGCAGGTTGCGCACTTCCGGCCGGTCGTAGTAGCCCCGGCCGCTCACCGTCAGGTAGGGCAGTCCCCGCTGCTGGAAGACCTCTTCGTAGAGGGGCAGGCTGGTGGTGGCCCGGAAGAGGATGGCCGCGTCCTGGAACTGGAAAGGCCGATAACATCCCCTTCGTTTATCCCAGATGGGGACACCGTCGGCCTGGAGGGAGAGCAGCCGCTCGGCCAGCAGGTGGGCTTCCCAGCGGCGTCCCGTGTTCGCGTCGATCCTTTCCCCGTCCCCATCTTCGGCCGGCAGGATCCAGAGCTCTACCGGGGGCGGGGCATCCGGCGGGGTGGGGCGGGCCGCGGTCAACGGGCCGGGCCGCGCTTCGTAGGGTCGGTGGGCGAGGCCGTCCAGGGGCTGGAAGAGGCGGTCGAACAGGTGGTTGCAGGCGTGCACCAGCTCCTGGTGGGTGCGGAAGGAGCGGTTCAGGGGGATGGGCGCCTGGCCGGTGGCCTGCTCGACCTGTTGTCCCATCTGGTGGAAGATCTGCACCTGGGCCTGGCGGAAGCGATAGATGCTCTGCTTGGCATCCCCCACCACGAAGAGGCGCCCCGGCGCATCCGGCGGGGCCAGGACGGCCAGGATCTGCTGCTGGATGGGGTTGGTATCCTGAAATTCGTCCACCATCACATGGTGGATGCCGTCCAGGAAGGCCTGCAGCCGTTCGCTCCGGGGCTGCTGGTGGAGCAGCCGCACCGTGTGCCGCTCCAGGTCGTCGAAGTCCAGCGCGTGGCGCTCCTCCTTCAGCCCGTCGTAGGTGCGGGTGAGCTCGTCCCACAGAGCCCGCCAGGCCAGCAGGCTGTCCGCGGCCTGCTCGTCCAGGGGGCCGATGCCTTCCAGGAGCCTGGCCTTCTGAAGTTCCTTCAGGTGGTCCCGCAGGGCCCGGAGCATGGCTTTGACCCAGGCCAGCCGCTCTTTGCCCCAGTTTCTGGCTGCCCCACCCCGCAAGTTGATGGTGTTACAGGCCTCCAGAGCGGCCATCCATTCCCCCCGGCCCAGGTGATGGCAGCCCCGCTGCGCGGCCTGTACGTGGGGCGTGAGCTTGTCGCCGGCCGGCAGGGCGTCCATCTGGGGCAGCTCCTCCAGTGCGGCGGCCAGCTCTGGGCACGCCTGGAGGGCCTGTTGCCAGCGCCGCTCCCGGGCCCGCTCCACCTCCCTGGCCCAGCGGGCCAGCAGGGCCTCCCGGTCGTCCAGCCGGTCGAAGCGCTGTTGGACGGTGCCCCGCTGGGCCAGCAGATCGGCCATGATATCCCGGATCTGTTGGACCCTGAGGCTGGCGAAGAGGGGCAGCGCGGGGTGGTCGACCGTCTCGCCCAGGGTGGCCAGGGTCTGGCGGATGGCCTCTTCGGCCAGCAGGCCCGCTTCGTCCTCTTCCAACACCTGGAAAGCTGGGTCCAGGCCGGCGGCGATGGCGTTTTCCCGCAGGATGCGGGCACAGAGGCTGTGGATGGTGCTGACCTGGAGCTGATCCAGTTGCTGGCGGCGCTGCTGCCAGGGGCTGTGGGGGGGCGCGTTTTGGGCCCGTTCCTCCACGCCGGCGCGGATGCGGTTGCGCATTTCCCGGGCGGCTTTCTCGGTGAAGGTGATGGCCACCAGGCTCTCCAGTGGCCACTCTGGATGTTGTGCCAGCAGGTGGAGGTAGCGGGCCACCAGCACCCAGGTTTTGCCTGTGCCGGCGCCCGCCTCCACCACCAGGGAGCGGTCCAGGGTCTGGATGGCCAGGGCCTGTTGAGGAGTAGGGGATGGGGCGGTGCTCATCATTGTACCTTTGCCCTCTGGAAACGGCCGTGGCGGGGCACCTGGCAGAGGTCGGCCAGGTCGCACCAGTCGGCGCAGGTGCCGACCAGGCCCACGGGGCGGGAGGGCAGGTTGGGGAAGTGGCCGGCGCTCGCTGCTTCGGCGGCCTGGCTCACCGCGCGACAGGCGGCTGCCAGGGTGCTCCGTGCCTTCTCCTGGGCGAAGTCCAGCCGGCCACTCAGTTCCCGCGTGGGGATGTGGAGGTAGATGCTTTCCACCACAACCCCTTCCCCGAAGAGCTGCTCTGCAGCCAGGGCGTAGAGGGCCACCTGGACGGCCCGGCCCTCTTCGATGTCTCGCCCGTTGTAGCGGGTGCTGCCGCTCTTGTAGTCGATGATGCGCAGCCGGCCGTCCTCGTCCCGGTCGATGCGGTCGATGATGCCCCGCAGGCGGATGGCGCGGCCGTCGCCATCGGCGATGTGGGCCGGTGGATATCCCCCGGCCGTGCCGAAGGCCAGCTCCTGCTGGAAGGGATGAAAGCCGGGCCGATCGCCGTTTTCCTGGCACTCCCAGCGCAGCAGCGCGGCGAGCTGGCGCCGGATTTCGGCCTGTTCGTGGTGCCAGAGGGGGCTGGGGCGGAAGCCGTAACGCTGGGGGGCGTCCTGGAAGATCTCCGTACAGCATGCATCCAGGCAGGCCAGCACCTGGGCCTGGGTGGCCGGGGTGGGCACCGTCTCCTCGGCACAGAGCCGGCGGTAGAGCCGCTCCAGGATGGCGTGGAGCAGGCTGCCCCGCTGGCGGGCGTCCAGCCCCTCTTCTGGATCCGGTCGGGGCGTCAGTCCCAGCACCTGTCGGGCGAAGAAGCCGAACGGACAGGTGTGGTACTGGTTCAGTCGGGACGCGCTCCAGATGTGCTCCGGCCCGTAGCGGTGGGCCAGTTCCTCCTGCAGGTCCGCGGCCTGGATCACCCCCTGGAAAGGGCCCGGATGCGGAGATTCCCGCTGTTGCCACAGCCAGTGCCCCTGCTGCCCCCATCGCCACAGGGGAGCCAGGGCCTCGGGCACCTGCCGGGCGCCGGCCCGGGCCAGAACCACAGCCAGCTCCTCCGGGCTGGCAGCCTCTTCCAGGGGCGGGGGCGCGGCCACGGGGATCCGCACCGGGGTGAGGGGGGCGAAGAGGTCCACCACTGCCTGCCAGTAGGGGGAGGGCGGCCACTCTTCCCCCCGGTCGTCCAGCCACGGGCGCAGCAGGGTGAGGCGTTGGCCCACGTTGCTGACTGCCTGCCACCAGAGGGTGGCCTCTTCACCGGGCACGGGCCGGCGCAGGGGGATGCCGGCGTCCCGGCGTTCGTGGGCCGCGTAGAGGACGTCCGGCGGAGGTGGGGTGGGAAATTCGCCCTCGCTCAGCCCCAGCACAAAGAGATAGTCCGGCGTCAGGCCGCGCACGCTCTCCAGGGTGTCGAAGCGGACCTGGCCGTCCCCGCCCGGGGGGAGGACAGGCACCGCGGGCAGGATCTCCCGCAGATCCCGGCGGAACTCCTCCCACGTCACCGTTGGGGGCTCGCCCGGCGCGGCCCCTGTGAGCGCCACGGCGGCGATGAGCTGGCGCAGAGAGTGGAGGGCCAGGCTCAGGGCATCCAGATCTCGGTCCGGGTAGGGACCCTGCCGGCAGCAGGTCAGCAGATGCAGGGAGGCCTGGGGCTCGTTCTCCTCCGGGAAGAGGCCCAGGATGGCTGTCTGCAGCCAGAGGGCATAGTCGGCGTGGGTGCCCTGGGCGGGCGGCGTCAGGTGTTGGAAGAGCCCGTCCAGGCCGGAGCGCAGGGCGGCCAGGATCTCGGGGGCGAGCCGGGCCACCAGGGGCGGTTCGCTGCGATCTTCGTCGTCCACCTGGCCGTCGTCCAGGGAGAGGGTGAGGGGGCGCAGGGCGTGGTGCCACTGGGAGAGGCCAGCGATCACCGGCCGTTCTCGGGTCAGCTGGTCCAGTAGATCGATCTCCGTTTCACCCAGCCAGGCGCTCACGTCCACGTAGGGCGAGCGGAGCAGGTCAAAGGTCTGACGCCAGGGGAAGTCGGGCCAGAGGCTCAGGGCGTTGAGCAGCGCGGCCACCGCCGGGTTGGTGGCCAGGGTGCTCTCCACGGCCACCGGCACCCCGTACTCCTGGGCCACGGTCTCCACCAGGCGCCCGTAGGCCCCGGGCCGGGGCGCGAGCAGTGCGATGGCCTGGGGGGGGACGCCGTCCAGCAGCAGCTTTTTGATGGCCCGCAGGGCAGCCCGCACCTCTGCCTCTCGGGAAGGGGCTTCCACCAGGACAAGGTCTGGTCCCGGGGCGATGGCTTTGGCCTGGGGCTCGAAGAGGTGGGCCCGGAGGTGGGTGACCGCGTGGGGGCGGGGCGTGGCCGGCAGGGTCTGCACCTGTTGGGGGGCGAGCTGGGCCAGGATCTGGCGCCGGGTGGCGTCCAGCCGGGTCAGGGCCAGGCTGGATGCTGGCCGGTCGGGATCCCACAGCAGGTAGAGGTGGAGATGGTCGAAGCAGGGGGCCAGGCCGGCCAGGAGCGCCATTTCCACCGGGCTGAACTGGTCGAAGCCGTAGACGAAGAGGGGCCCCTCCTGGCGGAAGTTGCCCGGCTGTTGGGCTAGCTGGTCGGCGGCCAGCCAGAGCAGCCCATCGGCGTCGGAGAGGCGGTGTTCCTGCAGAAAGCGCTGGTACTCCTGGTAGAGCAGGGCCAGTTGCCGGTCCCGTTCGGTGCCGGTGCGCCGGGCCTCCCGGGCCACCTCTCGGGGGAGGATGCCCTGGGTCTTCATCTCCCGCAGCCAGGCCAGCACCACGTCGGTGAAGCCGGGCTTGTCCCAGACGGGCGCAAAGGTGGAGAGCTGTCCGGCCTGGTGCAGGCTGCGCAGGAGGGTATGGACCAGCCGCCGGGCGGCGGTACTGTGGATCTCGTGGATGGGCTCCTGGCCGATGGCGTGGAGCACGACCTGGGCCAGCCCGTAGAACTGGAAGATGTGCAGGTTGAAGGTGTCGCCCAGGTGCCGGCGCAGCCGGTGGGCGATCTGCGCCCGGGGCAACAGCACCCAGACCGGCGCCAGGGGGTCGGCCGCCTTGACGCGTTCCACCAGGGCCTGGAGGTGCGCCAGGGCGGCCTGGTTGTCGGGGGAGAGGTAGAGGGAGACCGCCATGGCGCCTACGCCTTCAGTGCGCCCTCCAGCAGGCCCTGGAAGAAGAACTTCTGGGCCAGGGCAAAGACCAGAATACCCGGCGCGATGACGATGACGTAGACCGCGGCGATGCGGGGCCACGCCCACTGGCCCATGCCGCCGTGGGCCGAGGCCAGCACCACGGGCAGGGTGCGCACGATCTGGTCGTTGGTGAGGGTGGCGGCCAGCAGGTATTCGCCCCAGGCGGTGACGAAGTTGACGATGAGGACCACCACCAGGCCGTTGGTGATCAGGGGCAGGGTCACCGACACCAGGGTCCGCCATGGCCCGCAGCCGTCGATGCGGGCAGCGTCGATGAGCTCTCGGGGGATCTGCTCGAAGATGCTGCGCATGATCAGGATGCTGATGGCCAGGTTCAGGGTCACGTAGGGCAGGATCAGGCCGCTGGTGGTGTTGATGAGCCCCAGGGTGCGCTGGATCTCGAAGATGGAGATGAGGGAGACCACCCGCACCGGGAAGTAGAGGGAGGCGATGAGGCCAAAGAGCACCAGCCGACGGCCGGGCAGCTCCAGGTGTACCAGCGCGTAGCCGCCCAACACCGCACAGAGGGAGGTGATGAAGACGGTGGCCAGGGTGACGTAGACGCTGTTCCACAGGTTGCGGGGCAGGGTCTCGATCTTCTCCAGCACGTAGGCGTAGTGGGTGAAGTCGAACTGCTCCGGCCAGAGGGCGCCGGTGTAGGCGTCCGGGATGGACTTGATGGAAAGCAGAAAAACCCAGGCCAGGGGCAGCAGGATGATGAGCACGAAGAAGTTGATGACCAGGTGCTTGGCCAGGGTGGCTATCTGTCGGCGGCGACGAAGATGGGCGTGGGAAACGGTCATGGTACTTTCTCCCTAATCCTGGGGGCGGAAGACATAGAGCAGGCCGGCCACCACCACCATCATGGCCATGGCGCCGATCCAGCCGATGGCCGCGGCGTAGCCCTGGAGCCACTCACCGATCTTGAAGGCCAGGTCGTACATGTAGACGGTCCAGGTGTAGGTGGGCGAGGCCCGGTTGAAGCCGCCGAAGATGAGAAACTCGTCGATGACTGCCATGGCCGAGCCGAAGCGGAGGACCACCAGCACGGCCAGGACCGGGCGCAGGCGGGGGATGGTGACGTGGAGCAGGAGCTTCCACTCGTTGGCCCCGTCGATGCGGGCGGCCTCGTAGAGCTCCTTGGGGATGGCGGCCAGCCCGGCCAGGAAGAACATGGTGTGGTAGCCCAGCCCCCACCAGACCTCGAAGATGGCCACTGCGGGCAGGGTCAGGGGGGTGCCACCCAGCCACTGGGGCGCGGTCTGGGGAGTGAAGAGGTGGAGCACCTCCACCAGGATGTAGTTGATGGGGCCGATCTGGAAGTTGTAGAGCCACTTCCAGAGCACGAAGATCATGGGGCCGGGGATCACCGCCGGGATCAGGATGATGATGCGGTAGAAGGTAGCCAGGCCTCGATGCTGTACCCGGTCCACCAGCACGGCCAGCAGGAGAGGGATGATGATGGTGCCGGGCAAGAACATGAGGGTGAACTGGGTGGCCCGCCACAGGCCGGCGTACATGACCGGGTCCTGCAGGGCGTCCACGTAGTTCTGCAAGCCCACCCATTGGGCCGGCTCGGTGCTCAGGTATTTGTAGTTGGTGAAGCTGATGAAGAGCACCCGCAGGATGGGGTAGACCATGTAGCCCAGGAAGAAAAACAGGGCCGGCACCATGAAGACCCAGTTGGTCAGGTTACGCAACACGGCCGGCGGGCGGTAGGGAAGGGCCTGGAGTTTCGGTTTGGAGGTCAGTGTGGCCATGGTTCTCCTGTGTTATGACGAAACAACAAGCAGCAGGGGCCATGGTCCTGGCCCCTGCTGTGCAATCCCGATGGAAAGGAGTTAGCTGCGGGCCTTTTCCAGCTCGGCCAACACGGCGTCCTTGGCCGCCTGCATGGCCACCATGGGATCCGGCTCTTCGCCCGTGAGGTAAGTTTCCCAGTGGGGTTTGCCGATCTGGAACTGGGTCAGCCCGAAGAGGTGGTTGGGAATGGCCCGGGCGATGGGAAGCTGATCCCGGATCAACCCCACGAAGGGGGGCATCCAGTCGGGCGGGTTGGCGTCCCACTTGGCGTAGAGGGAGGCGTAGGGCGGCAGCTGGCCGGGGTGGGCGGTGGCGCTGCCGGCGATGGAATCCCGCCAGATCTGCTCGTCGTAGGTGAGGGCCCGCACATACTCGGCGGCCTTCTCCTTGTTTTTGCCGTACTTGAAGAGGCAGGCGCCGGTGGTCCAGAAGACGGTGGCTCCTTCGCCGCCGGCGAACTTGGGCAGGCCGGCCATCTTGAGCTTGGAGGGGTCGGGCCAGTTGGCAGCCATGCGCAGGGGGGCGTTGAAGTACTTGGTGTAGTAGGCCACCTTGCGCGCGGCAAAGGCCACCTCGTCCGGCGTGCCGTTGACGCCGCCGTCGGTGGCGCCTTCCAGCAGGATGTCCGGGTGGGAGAGGGCCATCATCTCCTTCATGAGCTTGAGGGCCTCGATGGCGGGCTCGCTGGTGAAGTCGAAGAGCCCTTCCTCGGTGTAGACGTCGGTGCTCAGGCTGTGGGTGAAGGGGGCCAGGGAGCGCCAGCCGTGGGCGTCGAAGGTGCAGCCGTAGAGAGCCGCGCCGGAGTCCACGATCTGTTGGGAGGCGGCCAGGTACTCATCCCAGGTGGTGGGGATGGAGGTGATGCCGGCCTGGTCGGTCAGCTCCGAGTTCCAGCCCATGCCGATGATGTCCAGCAGGAAGGGCCAGCTGTAGAGCTTGCCGTCTACCGTGCACTCCTCCCGGATGGAGGGGATCAGGTCGTCCACCACTTCCTTGGGGATGTACTCGTCCCAGGGCTCGATGACGCCGGCCTCGATCAGCGCGGTCATCTCCACGAAGGGGGTCATGCCCACGTAGACGTCCCAGGTGCTCTCCTGGTTCTTGGCCTCGGCCACGAAGCGTTCGATGCCGAAGCCCTCCACCGGCGCGATCTGGAAGTTCAGGTTTTCGAAGCGCTGGTTGACTTCCGGGATGCTGGGGTGGAGGTCCACAATCCACTGGTAGAAGGTGGGGGTCAGGGGGCGTTCGCCGCTGCTGGCTGCGCCCTGCGACGAGGCAGCGGAGCCGGCCTGGGGAGCTGCAGGTGCAGGGGCTGGCATGCAGCCGGCAATGGCCGCACTCACGCCGCTCAGGCCCAGGCCCGCGGCCAACATGCGGGTCATGAACTGGCGGCGATCCATCTGTCCCCGGCGCAGCCGGTTCAACAAGGCTTCCTGGATCAGGTATTCTTCTTCACGGCGTGACATGGTCGTGCTCCCTTGCCTTTCTTCTCCACGAGTTTTCTCCATGAAGCGGACACAATGTGATTGGTGTTGCAGGTACGGCCGGGGGGCCGTCACAGCGGTGTAAAACAGTGGTGATAAAACAGCGGTTGCTACGTGGCCGGTTGAACCAGCACAACCGGATTCCGACGGGGTGGCGGGATTATAGCAAAGGGGCTGGAGGGGTGTCAAACAGGTTCGCCGGGTCCGCCGGGTCCCGCCGAATCGCTGCACCCCGTTAGCGGTGACAAGTTGACAAACCCTGGTCCGTGATGGAAACTGGCTCCATGACCCACACCAAGATGCATGCAGATGAATTGACCATCCCCCTGTCCCTGGTCCGGCGGCTGGTGGCGGACCAGTTTCCCCGCTGGGCTCACCTGCCCCTGGAGCCGGTGCCCTCTGCCGGGACGGACAACGCCATGTATCGGCTGGGCGACGAGATGGCCGTGCGGCTGCCCCGGGTGCCCTGGGCGGCCGGGCAGGTGGCCCGGGAGCAGCGTTGGCTGCCCCGGCTGGCCCCCCACTTGCCCCTGGCCGTGCCGACGCCCCTGGCCCTGGGCCGACCGGCCTACGGTTACCCCTGGCACTGGTCCATCTACCGCTGGCTGCCGGGGGAAAATGCCACCCGGGCGCCCCTGGCCGATCCGGCCCAGGCTGCCATCGCGCTGGCCGGCTTCATCACCGCCCTGCAGGGAATCGACCCCACCGGCGGGCCGCGGCCGGGTCCCGGGAACTCCTCCCGGGGCGTCCCCCTGGCGGCGCGGGATGCCCAGGTCCGGGCCGCCATCGCCGCGCTGGACGGCGCGTTCGATGCCGATGCGGTGACGGCCGCGTGGGAGGCGGCCCTCCGGGTGCCGGTGTGGGATGGCCCGCCCGTCTGGATCCACGGCGACCTGCAGGGGGGAAATTTGCTGGTGCAGGATGGGCAGCTCTGCGCGGTCATCGACTTTGGCTGTCTGGGGGTGGGGGATCCGGCCTGCGACCTGCAGGTGGCCTGGAACTTCTTCGCGGCGGAAGCCCGGGCCGTCTTCCGGGCCAGCCTGGCCGTGGACGAGGCGACCTGGGCCCGTGGCCGGGGCTGGGCCCTGTCGGTGGGGGTGATCGCCTACCCGTACTACCGGGAGAGCAACCCGGTGCTGGCCGGCATCGCGCGCCACGCCATCCAGGAGGTGCTGGCGGAGGAGCGGTTGGCCCGATAGCGGCGTCTTCGGTTCCCCTCCCGATGGAGGCCACGCCAGGGGGGACAGTGTCCCGTAGCTGGGACTGGTTTGTTACAGCACGCTGCGCAGGGTAAACTGCTGGCAGTGGAAACCCTGGCGAAAGAAAGTATGGAGGACGTAGCCATGCCGTTGCCAATCCACTTGTATAAAGAGGCCATCGCGGATTTCTGTCGCCGCTGGGGCATTGTGGAATTCGCCATTTTTGGATCTGCCCTGCGGGACGATTTTCGTCCTGACAGTGACGTGGACGTACTGGTCTCCTTCGCGCCAGGCATGCAGCCGTCTTTTCAGCAGTGGCTGACGATGATTGAGGAGTTGGAGAACATGTTCGGCCGCAAGGTGGCTCTGGTGGAGCGGCGCACGGTTGAGGCGAGCAAGAACTACATCCGCCGAAAACACATTCTGAACCACCTGGAGCAGGTCCATGTGGCGGGATGACGCCTAATCCCGTTCGCCCCACAGAGAGGCCTGTGGTACAATCCGGGCGATGTCTGTCCACGTCCCTGGTGTCTATGCCCCCGCCTGAGGGAGCCCCAACTGCCATGTCATCGGTCCTGGATCGCCTGCGTCGCCTGCAGAGCCTGCGGGAACAGAAAAAGCCCGCCGAAGCCCAGCTGCCGCCCCCACCCCAGGCGCCCGACTTCGGGGCCGCCGACCCCTGGGGCCGTCTGGAGGAGCTGGTGCCCGGCCAGGAGGTGGAGAACGAGCTGGGCACCTACTACGTGAGCACCCGGGCCGTCCCCCTCCACCAGCGGCGGGGTCCCCAGGCCCTGGGCGATCTGTTGACCCAACAACCGGCCATCTTCGCCCCTTTTCACCCCCAGTTCCGCCTGGATGGCATGGCGGATTTCCAACAGGCCGCGTTTCTGGACACAGAGACCACCGGCCTGGGCGCCGGCGCGGGGGTCTACTGTTTCATGGTGGGCGTGGGCACCTTCGAGACGTGGGACACATCCGCCCCTGGCGCCAACGGTCAGGAACCTTCTCCCACTCACTTCGTGGTGCGGCAATTCTTCATGCGCCACCCGGGCGAAGAGGGAGCCATGCTGGCCGGCCTGGCCGACTTCCTGGCCCGCTGCTCCATGACGGTCACTTTCAATGGCCGCACCTTTGACCTCCCCCTGCTGCGCACCCGCTTTTTTCAGAACCGCAGCCGCCTGCAGGCCGCGCGGGTCCAGGTGCCCCTGCTGGCCGAGGATGGCCCCCACCTGGATCTCCTCCACCCGGCCCGGCGGCTGTGGCGACGTCGCCTGCAGAGCTGCCGCCTCCTCCACCTGGAGCAGCAGATCCTGGGCTGGCAGCGCAGCGAGGAGGACGTGCCCGGCCACCTGATCCCCCTCCTCTATGCCGACTATCTGCGCAGCGGCAACGCCCGGCCCATGCGCCGAGTCTTCTACCACAACCAGGAAGACATCGTCACCATGGTGGCCCTGGCCGGGCAACTGAGCCACATCTTCAACGTCGAGGCAGACGGCTCCCCGGCCCCCACTCCCCTCTACGGGCCGGACTGGCTGGCCCTGGGCCACTGCCACGAACGGGCAGGCTGTCTGGCCGATGCGGAGTCCGCCTATCGCCAGGCGGTGGAGCTCCTGGCCACGCCCCAGGAGCAGGCGGAGGCCTTCCGGCGGCTGGGGCTGCTCCTCAAGCGCCAGGGACGCTGGAGCGAGGCCGTCGAGATCTGGCAGCGCTGGCTTTCGTCCGTGCCCGGCACCGACCCGACGCCCTTCGAGGAGCTGGCCAAGTACTGCGAGTGGCAGCTACGGGATCTGGCCCAGGCGGAGATGTGGACCAGCTGGGCCCTGCACACCCTGCGCCGGGAGGCCGCTCGGCCCCAGGCTGATCCGCCCACCCGGGAGGCCATCCGACGCCTGGAGCATCGCCTGCAGCGCCTGCAGCGCAAGCAGGCGGGGGGATAGCTCAGCGCCCCACAGCCTGGGCAACGGGCTCCAGAATCTGCAGCCGGCCATCCCGGCGGGCGCCGGTGTTGGCGGTGACTCCGCCCCGTTCCATGATGTACGCCACCAGCTCATCCCGCAGAAACAGGCCCGTGTCCTGTCTGGGCAGGTCCTGCAGAGGGAGCAATGGCCCCTCCTCTGGGCTCTGGCTGGCCATGGTTCGCTCCCAGTCGGCGGCCGCCAGGCCCACGAAGCTGGTGCAGGCCACCAGGAACAACCGCTCCAACTGTGCCTCCAGCGGGATCCCATCCACGGTGATGTCCCGGGCCTGGGCCCGTGACCGATTTTCGCCCAGCTCCAGGGTGTAGCGGACCTCCTGACTGAACTGGAGAAAGCCCCGTTCGGTGTGGGGCTCGCCCGGCCGGTCGGCCCGTCGCGCGTTGTCCATCAGCAGCTGCTGGAGCTGGCTGCCAGTCATCCGGCAAAGGCGGATGGTATCGGCGAAGGGCATGATGTTGAACCAGTGGCCGAAGGTGAGGGGACCCGGCGGCAGGCCGCAGCGCAGGCAGGAGGCATCCACCATGGCCAGGTCCACGGGGTAGCCGGCCCGGCGGCAGCGGGCCACCAGGGCATCGGCGATGAAGTTGGCCAGGGGCGACTCCATGGCGGCAAAGCTGTTGCGTACCATGTCGGTGCCCAGCTCCGGGTTGTCGTCCACCGTTCCCAGCACCCGGTTCCACACGGCCTGCACCTGCTGGACCAGGGGCTGCACATGGCGGCGTTCAAACGCTTCGTCCACCGGCAGGTCGGCCGTGGGCGTCAGGCGGACGTTGGTGACCGCCGCGGCCCGGGCCACGGTGATGTCCACCTCGCCCAGGTAGCGACCCAGGGTGCCGGCCTGGACGATGGGAATGCCGTTGACGATGTTGCGTGCGCTGAGTCCCTGTTCGTTGAGGACATGGTGGGTGTGGCCGCCCACGATGAGGTGCACGCTGCCCGGCGGCAGGCTGGCCGCCAGTTCCACATCCCCGGCGAGCTGCACCGCGGCGCTGGCGCTCTCCAGGCTGTAGCCCAGGTGGCTCAGGAGAATGCAGACGTCGCACAGGGGGCGGAAGGCCGGCAGCAGGTTGTGGAGCACCTGGACGGGATCGACAAAGCGGAGCGGCGAATTCGGCTGGGGGGCAATCTGGGCCGGGGTGGTCAGGCCGATGACGCCGACCCGCAGCCCCTTGAGCAGGAAGAGCGCGGCTGGAAAACAGCGGCCGACAAGCCAGGGACAGCCGGTCAGGTTGGCCGTGAGCAGGGGAAAGCGGGCCTCCTGTTCCAGGGCGTGGGCCAGCAGGCGCGTCCCCCGGTCCAGGTCATGGTTGCCCATGGCGCAGGCATCCACGCCGGCGGCGCTGTACAGGCGATAGCCCACGTGGGCCCGGAAGGTTTCCGGCCCATCCCCCAACAATTCGTCGAAGACGGCCCCCACCAGGTCATCGCCGGCGGCCAGGGTCAGCACGGCCCGATGGGGGTGAGGCGCCGCCTGACGGCGGGCCTGCCCGATCCGCCAGGCCATACGGGAGAAGACCGGTTGGGTGCCGTGGGGGGTGAAGCGGGCCACATGGCCGTGGAGGTCGTTGAAGTGCAGGACCTTCAGCCGAAAGGTCACGTCATCCGGCAGCAGGCGTTCGGTCGGCAGGGAAATACCGGGGACCGGCACGATCTGCTCCACAGGTCCTGCGGTGGCATCGCCCACCAGCAGATAGAGGGCCCCCGTGGGGTCGGCAGCCGGAGGGTAGGGGGCACGCACCAGACGCAGGCAGCCCGGCGGGGCGTTGTTCAGTTCAGCCGTGTGAAGACCAATCATGGCCAGATTTTGATGGGATCCACAGATGGGACAGATGGGCAGAAATTTCTTCGGCGCAATTCCTCCTCTCCCCCGGCCCTCGCCCTGGACCCACCGGCGGCTACGAGCCGCCGGCTACGGTGGACATTGTTCATGTCCACCTACGAAATCCGGGTGAACATTTCCGGCGTGATGGCATAGATGGGGGGCTCGCCGGCGAAGAAACGTCGCAGCTCTTCCACCGCCATCTCGCCCATGTGGGTGCAATCCTCGATACAGCCCGCCAGGTGAGGCGTCACCACCACATTGGGCAGCCGGCGCAGGGGGCTATCCGCCGCGGGCGGCTCCGGGTCGGTCACATCCAGGAAGGCAAAGAAGCGTCCCCGGGACAGCTCCTGGATGAGGGCCGACTCGTCGATGAGGCTGCCCCGGGCCGTGTTGATCAGCACCGCGCCGTCCCGGATCAGGGCCAGACGTCGGGCGTCCAGCAGGTGGTAGGTGTCGGGTTTGGCCGGGGCGTGGAGGGAGATGATGTCCGTCTGGCGCAGCAGATCGTCCAGGGACACCAGCGCCGCCCCCAGTCGGGCAGCCTCCTGGGCCTCCACAAAGGGATCGTAGAGCAGAACCCGGCTGCGGAAGGGGCGGAGGAGCTCCAGAACCTGGCGGCCCACCTGGCCGGCGCCCACCAGGCCCACGGTGCAGCTGTGAAGCTCCCGGGAGGGCCAGTGGGGGCTGTCCCGCCAGCCGCCCTGGCGCACGTGTTGGGCCAGGGGCCAGATGCGCTTGGCGCCCACGATCATCAGGCCCAGGGTGGTTTCCGCCACGTCCCGGGCCAGGGCCGGCGCCGCGCTGGTGACGTGGATGCCCCGCTGCCAGACCGCGTCCGACACGAATCGCTTGACGCTGCCGCCCATGTGGGCCATGGCCCGCAGGCGAGGCGCCGCGGCCAGCACCTCCGCGTCCAGGGGGGCCACATCCCAGCTGGTGATGCAGGCATCGGCCGGGGGCAGCAGGGCCAGGAGGTCGGCCTTGGTGGCCGGTTCAGGCTTGGGATGGTGGATCACCTGGGCGAAGGAGGCCAGCTTCTCCCAGGCGGCCGGGCTCATCATGCGCCGGTAGTGGGCCTGGCCGATGGTGATGGCGACAACCGGTTTCTCCATGGGCTACCCCTTGACGGCCCCCCGGGTGATCCCCTCCACGAACTGCTTTTGGGTGAAGAGAAACAGCACCAGGATGGGCAGAATCACAAAGATGGTGGCAGCCATGAGCAGGTTCCAGCGGTTGCCCCCCTCCTGGCTGTCCTTGAGGTAGGCCAGGCCGATGGGCAGGGTGCGCATGGCCACCTTGTTGGTGACGATCAGCGGCCAGAGATAGTCGTTCCAGCGCCCCACGAAGGAGACCAGGGACACCGCGGCCAGCAGGGCCCGGCTCACCGGCGTGACCACGTGGAACAGGATCTGCAGGTGGCCGGCGCCGTCCACCCGGGCCGCGTCGATCAGGTCCCGGGGGAGGAGGCGGAACTGCTGGTGGAGGACGAAGACCGGAAAGGCTGCGGCAGCCGGCGGGATAATCAGGGCCCAGTAGGTGTTGATCCAGCCCAGCCGGCTCAGGGTGATGTAGTTGGGGATCAGCCGCATCTCCACCGGGATCATCATGGTGGCCAGGACCAGGAGAAAGAGCAGCCGCCTGGCCGGGAAGGCAATGAAGACGAAGGCGTAGGCCATGAGCAGGGCGAAGAGCATCTCCAGCACGGTGGTGGCCACGCCAGTGATGATGCTGTTGATGTAGAACCGGCCAAAGGGGGCCGCCTGCCAGGCCTCCAGGAAGTTCTCCCACCGCCATTCCCCCGGCCACCAGCGGGGCGGGTAGAGGATCACCTCCTGGATGGGCTTGAACGCGGTGGTGGCCATCCAGAAGAAGGGCAGCCCCAGCACGGCCGTGGCCAGGCACAGCCCCAGGTAGACCAGGGCCCGATGGCGCAGGCTTTCCAGTCGGCGGCGACGAGGCCCCCGCCAGACGGTGATTTCCTGGATTGGTCCCGATGTGCCCATGGACTACTCCCCATATTGGACCCAGCGCTCGGAGGCCCGCAGCTGGTACAGGGTGACGGCGATGATGACCACGAAGAAGATCATGGCAAAGGCCGAGGCATAGCCGGCCCGGAAGTTGCGGAAGGCCAGCTGGTACAGATGGTAGACGTAGGTGGCCGAATCGGGGTAGACGGGGCCGCCCTCGCTCATGATGGCCACCACGTCAAAGGCCTTCATGGCCTGGATGAAGCCGCTGACCATGAGGAAGAAGATGACCGGCGTCATCAGCGGCAGGGTGATGTGGCGCAGGATGGCCCAGCGGGAGGCTCCGTCGACCCAGGCGGCTTCGTAGTACTCCCGGTTGATGTTCTGCAGGCCGGCCAGGAAGAAGACCGAGGCAAAGCCGATCTCCTTCCAGATGCCCACCAGGATGATGGCCCAGAGGGCCAGGCCAGAGCTGGCCAGCCAGCGGGGTCCCTGCACGCCCAGGGCCTTGTACAGGTGGCTCAGGGGCCCCAGGCTGGGGTCCAGCAGCAGCACCCAGACCAGCGCGGCAGCGGCAGTGGTGGTGATGTGGGGGGTGAAGGCCATGGTGCGAAAGAAGGGCTGCCCCCGGATCTTCTCGTTGAGCAGCAGGGCCAGGAAAAAGGCCGGGCTCTGGGCCACGATCACCACGCTGGTGGCGTAGGTCAGGGAGTTGCCCAGCACCTTCCAGAAGACCGGATCCCGCAGCAACTGGACGTAGTTGGAGAGGCCCACCGCTTCCATGGGGCGGGCCGGCAGGAAGTTCCAGCGGGTGAAGCTGAGCCAGAAGCTGTAGAGGATGGGCCAGTAGGTGAAGACGCCGAACAGGATGAAGTTGGGCGCCACAAAGGCCAGGAAGGTCAGCCATTCCCGTCGGTTTCGGCGCCATCCTCGGGCAACCTGCTGCCACACGGCGTTTGTTCCGTTGCTTGCGAGCCGTTTCGTGGTCTCCATGGTTTCCGGTGTTTCCGGGCTGTGCACGGGCCCCTGGCTACGGTGCGAAGATCTCGTTCTTGATCCCCTCCTCCGCCTTGACCTGGGCCTCATCCAGCACGGCTTTCACATCCACGCTGGGGTCGGTCAGGATGCGCTGCCAGGCTTCGTCGAAGGCGGTGCGCACCGCGGGGGAGAAGTTCACCGAGAAGTCGCCCCGCAGGTAGGGCACCGCGGCGTGGATGATGGCGTAGCGCTCATCCTGGAGCATCTCTGCTGCAATCTCCTGGGCGCCTGGTGTGAAGGCCACGTAGCCGCTGCGCTCCGCGTAGTAGGCGATGCTCTTGTCCGACAACATGAAGCGCATGAACTCCCAGGCTGCGTCCCGTTTCTCCTCGGGGACGCTGGCCAGCATGACGATGCCGCCGCCGCCCGGGTTGTAGACCTTGCCTGCTTTGCCTGCCGGGTAGTTGGCTACCGCGGGGGTGAAGCCCACCGACTGCTCGAAGATTTCCGCGAAGGGCGCCGGCGAGTCCAGGATCATGGCCGCCTGGCCGTTTTTGAACATGCCCCGGTGGCCGCCCGATGCGCTGTCCGGCACGATGGCCGCGCCTTCCCGGACCAGATCCTGGAACTTGGTCAGCACCTCCACCACCACCGGGTGGTTGAGGGTGATCTCCGTGTAGTCCCGATTGGTGATCTCGCCTCCCTCAGACCAGATGGCCGAAGTCAGCGCCCAGGAGAACCAGCCGGGGATGTAGGCCACGCCGTAGCGCTGGACCGTGCCGCTGGCGTCCTTGACCGTCAGGCGCCGGGCGTAGTCGAAGAATTCGTCCCACGTCTGGGGTGGTCCGTCCAGGCCGGCTTCGGCAAAGGCGTCGCTGTTGTAGTAGAGTACCGGCACCGCAACGTTGAAGGGCAGCCAGTAGATGCCGCCGTCGAACTCGCCGGCGGAGAGCATGGTGCCAGGCCAGTCGCTGGTGTCGATGCCGTTTTCCCCTTCCAGATACGGCCGCACGTCCGCCAGGACGCCCGATTTGTAGAACTCCAGGATCTCGAAGGTGCCC
Source organism: Litorilinea aerophila (assembly GCF_006569185.2). Lineage (NCBI taxonomy): Bacteria > Bacillati > Chloroflexota > Caldilineae > Caldilineales > Caldilineaceae > Litorilinea > Litorilinea aerophila. The sequence goes on from NZ_VIGC02000003.1 coordinate 153,779, forward strand.
AGTTGGGAGACATCGGGCCCGCCGCTGCCGGCTGCGGCCGCGGCCAGGATGTTGGTGGCCAGGTCGCCGTAGCTACCCTGGAATTCGGACGTGACGTGGATGCGGTCCTGGGTGCTGTTGAACTGTTCCACCAGTTCGTCCTGGGCATCGCCGGCGGGGCCGGTCAGGGTCCGCCAGTAGATGAGCTCCACCCGTTCCGGAGCGGCTGGTGCACCGGTGGACTGGCCGGTGGTGGCCACGGGCGCGCAGCCGGCCACCAGCATGGCCAGCATGAGGCCCGCGACCAGGAGCTTCCAGCGAGAATGCGTTTTTTTCATTGCTGCCCTCCTTCTTGTGGCACTCCTTGGTGGAGGCAAAAAGTGGATGCGAAAAATAGCGTTTGTACAGGTGCGCCATGGGGTATTCATTCAGGCATCAATGTCATCATTATCATGTCATAACTTTAACGGCCCGCGATCATTCTGTCAATTGGTTGAAAATCGGCGGCGATATTTCGCAATCGGTTGTCTGGAGCATCGCAGCCTGTGCTATAATAGGAAATCTCCGAAACAGGCTATCGCTGTGAGCTGCCTGGCCCAGGTCAGGTAGACGGTCGCCTGGCATCGTCCCCACCCCTTTTCTGCTTCATCGACCCCCCGGGTGGATGTCCCTCAGATCCAAACGTGGCGACTGCGTCGTTCCCTTTTTGTCCAGACTGTTTGATCCGGATTGTCCTTCGTTGGCAGTGCCCATGGCGAGGCTTCGCGGTGAAGGTCGCGAGGCGTGCCGGTTTTCCCCGGACGGCCGGCCCTGGGAGAACGGCGGATTGGAGAGGAAGAGGGAAGATCGTGGGCAGACAGATTGATTTCCAATGGCAAATTGAGGACGAGAACGTCCAGCGGGAGGAGTTCTGGCGGGAGGCGACGGCGACCGAGCGCCCGGCCGCGCGCAGCAGCGGCGAGCTCCGCCTGATGGCGCGCCTGGGACAACTGCTCACCCTGCTGCTGGTGATGCTGCTGGCCACGGCGGGCGCACCCTTTAGCTGGCGCCTGCAGGAAAACCGGCAACTGGCCGCCGAAATCAACCAGGTCCTGGAGGTGGAGATGCGGGCCCTGCGCACCGATGACCGGGACCTGGGCAGCCGCCTGATGGAAGATCGCATTGCCCTGGTGGAGCACCGGGGCTGGCTGGACCTCTGGCGCATCCGCCAGTCCCAGCGCCGCCAGATCAGCCTGGAGGTGGTGGAGGTGGAACGGCTGGGGGATCTGGCTTTGGTGACCTTGCGCATCGTGCCGCCCCGGACCTATTGGGTCTCTTTGCCCTATCAGGAGCTGCGCTTCTATCGCCATACGGACGGTAGCTGGCTCCAGACCGTCCCGCCGGAGAGTTTTTGGGGGGCGCCGAAACGCCTGGAGATGGGGAGCCTGATCTTTGAATATACCGAACGGGATGCCGAGGCGGTGGAAGGTGCCGCGGCGCAGCTGGAGGCCACCTACGCGCGCCTACGCCAGGCTGTGGGCCTTCCCACCCGGCCAGCCCAGCCCCTGACCTTCACGGTGGAGCCCCGGGTGGTGGGGACCTGGTCCTCCCGGGGGACTCAGATCGGCGTCACCTCGCCCACCCTGTACCAGATTCCCGAGTGGGTGACGCCCACCGGCCAGCTCATCGACACGGTCACTGACCACCTGATCAACAAGGTGCTGAGCGAGTTGCTTCATATCGACGAGCTCTACTACTCGCCCGAGTGGTACATCCTGCTGGGCGGGGTGCGCAGCTGGATGCGCACCCACATCCTGGAGGCGCCGCCCTACTGGCAGGAAGAGGCGCTGCAGGAATTGCGCAACCGCAGCCAGATCCTCTTCCCCCTGCGGCTCACCGATCTGGACCGGGAAGGCCGCATCGAACCGGAGGAGCGCCAGCTCCGCTTCACCGTGGCCGAAATGGCCGTGGCCTACATCATGGACCAGCAGGGGATGGCGCATCTGCCCGTCTTCTTACGGGCCCTGCGCACCCACACCAGCTGGGAGGAGCTGCTGGACGATCTGTACGGTCAGACCGTTGAGCAGTTCACCTACGGCTGGAACGTCTACATGGTGGACGAATATCGGCTGCTGGACGAAGGCCAGCCCGCCGCGGCAATTCAGTGGTAAACCACAAGGGAGTCATTGATGGATGAAGCTGGCCCGGATTTGGCTAGCGGAATCATTGGCTGGATAGTGTCCTAATAGCTGTCGGTCAACTCGGTCGGCTATAGCTGTGAACACACAGCTATAGCTTATGCTGCCATTTAGCTGGTACCCATTCCTTTCATTGAACAGTCTCTGAAGCGCCAACAGCCTAGGACCACTCCCCTCTCCAAACACGTTGCGACAAATGTCGCGGGTCCAATCCTCACTACAGCCTATGCGCGAGTCAATTGATGTCGTACCATGGATATCGCAGCCACGCCCGCTGCGCAATCGTCGTACGCCATCTCATTTGAACTCAGCAGCAGAAGGTACCCCCATGTTCAACCAAGACAAATTCGGTCTGCTCCGTAAAATCCTGAAGATGCTCGGCCTGAAAGACGAGGCCATCGATGACATCATCGGTCGCATTGCCGAGCTCCTTTTTGCTAATGAGGAGGAAAAGGCGCCAACGGCGCCCCGCTTTCCTTACCGTCTACGGGATGATTTTCTTTCCCCGGCTGAACAGAGCTTCTACCTGGTTCTGTGCCAGGCCGTGGAGACCCGGGCTGCCGTCTGTCCCAAAGTGAACCTGGCCGACCTCTTTTACGTGAGCAGCAAAGACTATGGTGAATTTCGGGCATACACCAACAAGATCGACCGCAAACATGTGGACTTCATCTTGTGTGCGCCGGGTTCCATGCGACCTTTGGTGGGCATTGAGCTAGATGACCGTAGTCACCGTCGGACCGACCGCCAGGAGCGAGACGAATTCGTAGACAACGTCTTTGCCGCTGCAGGTCTGCCGCTGGTGCGTATCCCGGTGCAGCGAGGCTACAGCCTGGCAGAGTTGCGTTCCCTGCTCCAGGCTTATCTCCCCGCGGGCGAAGGCCAAAATGCACCGTCCCAGCCGTCCGATGCGGCGCCGACCGCGGTTGAAGCCCCGGTCTGCCCCAGATGTGGCAGCGCCATGGTTCTCCGTACCAGCCGTTCTGGTCCCAACAAAGGCCAACACTTTTGGGGCTGCTCCAACTATCCCCGCTGTCGCGGGATTGTCAAGGTCCCGGTATAGCCAGTCCTGGTTCATCCTGGCTCTACTGCACAAAGGTCAAATGAGGACGCTGCCCCACGCAGATGAACGTTGATTCCGGGTTACTCTCTCCTGCGTTTCTTTGCACCTTTGCACCTTTGCGCCTTTGCGTTCAAAAATGCCCTTTTGGCAGGAGAGTCATATCCTGCATTGACAACACCCCATCGTCCGGGAGCCCGATTTGCGGCTCTTGTACCTTCACCTCCCCGAAGCAGCCCGGAGTAGCTCCCGGTGTGCCTCCACCTGGGTAAGGTAGCGCCGGCGGTCCTCCTGGTCGGAGATGCGCTCGGCCCGGTCCTGAAGGATGGTCACCGCGCACCGCAGGACCCTTTCCCGCCGGGGATCGCCGGCCGTGCCCAGAGCCTGGTAAGCCGTCCAGTAGATGCGCAGGGGCTCCTCCGGCCCTTCCAGCACCGCGTGGAGGATGTACTCGACCACCGGCTCCATCCACGCCAGGGCGGTTTGCGCGTCTCCACGGGCCATGGCCATGCGCGCCAGCCCCGCGCGCGATTCAAAACCCACATAGGTTAATCCCCTTTGCTCGCGCAGTTGTAGCGCTTGACGGTACGCATTTTCCGCCTCATGGACGCGACCCAACGCCAGCAGGGCATGGCCCTGAAAATCGTAGCCGTAGGCCGCGATAGTCGGCATTTCGATGGCGTTTGCCAGCGCGACTGCTTCCTGTGCGTACGCCAGCGCCTGAAGTTGGTCGCCCAGGTGGTGATGGTGGAGGCTCAAATTGGCCAACAGTACGCAACGGGACTGGGGATTGTTGACCTCGCGGTCCATGGCGAGCGCAGTTTGTGTCGCCTGGAGGGCGCCGGCATAGTCGCCCATCTGGTCGCGAGAGATGCCGATGTTGAGCCAGATGTCCAGCTGGCTGAAGCGATCGACGATCGCTTCAGCCAGTCTCAGCGCCTGCCGGTAATGCGCCTGGGCTTCGGTATATTGCCCGCGCGCGTCATAGTGGATCCCCAGTGCGTACAGCGCGTTCACCTCCATCGGCCTGTTTTGTTGCGTCTGGTGGATCGCCAGGGCCTCTTTCAGCAGGGTAAGCTCCCGGGCATAGTCACCCAACTCGTTGTAATGAATACTCAGATTGCCGAGGATGATGCCTGCCATGGTGAGGTCGCCTGCCTGGCGGGCCAGGGACAGCGCTTCTTCCAGGAGCGCGCGGGTGGCTGTGCTATCGCCGCGGCGCTGATGGATGGTAGCCAGTCCGTTGAGTGCATAGGCGCGGCGCCGGGCATCTTCGAGATGATTGGCGAGGGCCAGCGCCTCCCGTAGCGGGGGAAGGGCATCTGCGGTGCGCCCCAGGCGGAAGAGGCACCACCCCAGCTCGATCAGGGCGTCCGTGCGCACGGCGGGTTCGTCCGCCAGTTCCAGCGCCTCCAGCAGCACAACCTTGGCAGTCTCCCGTTGATTGATGCGCTCCAGCAGTCGACTCCAGGCAATGAGCAGCCGTGCAAGGGCTTGGGCAAGCGTTCCAGGCGCGCCGGGTTGCTGGCTGGATAGGGCGGTGGATAGCGCTTCGCCGCTGCGCTGGGCCGGCCCGTTCGGGTGCCGCGCCTGCCCTTCGCCGTCGACTGCGGCCTGGTGGCTGCGCCATGAGGAAGTGGCCTCGAAGTGGAGCTTGCGCAACCGGTGCACCGCTTCACTCAGCAGGCGTTCGCCTTCATTGTACAGCCCGCGCAAGACATGAAACCGGGCAAAGGCGGATGCCGCGGCTGCAAGTAGCTCCCAGCGTTGATCCCCGATTGCATCGCGCCAGGCTGCCCGTAGATCTTCCAGCTCGAACGCAAGCGTCTGCTGGACGGCGGCGGCCTCTCGGCCGTCCAGCGCCTCTTCTGCCTTTGCCAGATTGTGCAGAAAGAAGGTCGTGTACCGTTCGCGAGTGGGCGCCCGAGCTGGAGAAGCAGCCAGTTGTTCGGCTGCGAAGCGATGAACGCGGTCATGCAATTGATGGCGGCCCTGAATGCCTGGCTGCACCAGCGACCGTTCTGACAATCCCCAGAGGAGATGGGCGGCCTCGTCCGGCTTGTCGAGACCGAGCACGGCGGTAGCCGCCTCTACGGTGAATGGCGCGCGGAAGATGGCAATGGTGGCCAGCGTCTTCTGGAGAGTCGCATCAAGCAGTCGCCATGCGGTTTGAAAGAGGGCGCGCAGCCCGCGATGGCGGGGAGGGAGATCCAGCATGGCCTGTGCATCTGGCTCGGAGGCTCGCTCCAACAGGCGCCCCAGATCCGCCGCCGACCAGGAACCGGCTTGCAGGCGCTCCAGGTGAGGCAGACAGGCCACCGCCAGCTCGATGCCCAGGGGCAGTCCGCCCACCGCCTGGCAGATTTGGAGCACCGCGGGCCGATGGGTTGCCTCCAGCGCGCCAACGAGGCCGCGGCGGCGCGCCAGGATGTCGAAGAGGGCCAGGCCATCCGGCACGGCAACCTGGGCGTCGGTATACGCCGAGACGTCCAATCCTTCCAGCCGCAGCACGTGCTCCTGTCGCATGTTCAACGGCCGATGGGACGTCACCAGCAGCACGCATGCCGGTGCATTTTCCAGGATGGAAAGGAGAAAGGGCGTTGCTGCTTCATGTTGTTCAAAGCTGTCCAGCACGAGTAGGATGTTGCGCTTTCGCAGAAAGGCAAGCACCTTTTCTTGAAAGTTTTCTTTTTCATTCAGAGGGATGGCGCAGGCCAGCGCAATGTGTTGCGCTACCTGGGCTGCAGCCGATGAAGGCTGTAGCGGCTGCGCGTCCGGTTGTTCTTCGGGGTTCAGCCCCACATAGAAGGCGCCGTCGTTGAAGCACAATGCGGTGCGCCGCGCGGCGCGCAGCGCCAGCCGGGTCTTGCCGACCCCACCCTCCCCCACCACGGAGATCAGCCGCGTGGTGGAGGAAACCAGCAGCTCAAGCAGGGTTGCAAGCTCTTGTTGACGGCCCACCAGAGGGAGATCGTCGAGCCAATGGGCGCCGGTCGGCCACAGCTGCATGGGGGAGCGGGGGGCGTGATCTGGGCTCAGCCTCTCCGGGTGATGGAGGAGAGTTTCGTACAGCTCCATTGTCTCCGCCTGTGGTGGCGCCGCCAATTCCCGCTGCAGGATTTCCCGGCAGGTGTGGAATTGTTGTAGTGCAGCGCTCCGTTGCCCTTGCTGCGCGAGGGCGAATATGAGATGGCGGTGGCTTTCCTCCCGCCAGGGTTCCAGTTGGAGCGCACGCCGGGCCTGGTGCTGTGCTTCTGCCCATTCGTTGCGCCGGAGATGGTAGGCGGTCAGGGCATCCAGCGCCTGGACGACCATGCGGTGATAGCGTTCCCGCTGGACCGAGGCCCACTCTTGAAAGAGGTCGCTCTCCTGGGTGAAGCCGGCCAGGAACTCGCCCTGGTAGAGCTGGACGATGCGTTGCCACTTTTCCAGGCAGAAGGGACACCCGACCAGATGTCGGTGGGCGTGGGTCTCCACATGCGCAGCCAGGGCCGTGACCTCCAGGGCATCCACCCAGACCTGGTCGGTGGGGAGGAAGGTTACCGTCTGACGGTCGGCCTGCAGCGCGTCACTCAGGGGGCCGAGACCCCGGCGCGTGCGGCTGAGCGCGGTGCGCAGGTTGCGCAGCGCGTCGGACTGGGGCTGGTCGGGCCAGAAGAGGGCTGCCAGCGGTTCGCGCCGCAACGTTTCACCCTGGTGCAGGACCAGGTAGGCACAGAGCGCACGGGCGCTGTCGGCCTCAAACTGGTCGGCTGGTTCCCTATCCACGACAAACTGAAATCCGCCCAACAGATAGAATTGCCACATGATCAACCTACGGAAATGTCAGAAAAGGCGGTGTCTGTAACGTTTTGGTAGCGCATGTTCGCTACCATGTTTGGCGTTGATGGCGCAGTGGGTTACGGAAGTGTAAGGAGTCGGGTTTTGGAATCCAGTGTTCGTACATCTATTTTCATGATTTCCATCAGGAGGTATTGTGTATTCGTCCCTTTTTCCAAAAACCAGTCGATCCCGGCGGTCCACCGATCGTCTCCACTGGGGAAAAGGTCGCCAGATTTCCGCCGGCCCATATCCGTCAGAGCATATCGGAGCCCCCAGGGGGCAACCCACCGCTACCTGGACGCAGGTCAACGCGCGCTGGGCGAGTCAATTCCTGATCTTCGTTTGGGTGATGGGCCTGTTTTTGTGGACAGCCCAGACAACCTACGGGGCAGCGCCGTCCGACGCCCTCCTGGCCCCCCAGGGTTTGGGTGCCCCTGAAATGACCCTTTCGCCTGCCTCCAAGTGTAGCGGTGGCAATTTCGCCCTGTTTGAAAGTCCTGCGAACTACCTGTTGGTAGGCCTCGAAGACATGACCCCCGTGGCCCCAACCAACGGCGGCGCCTGCGGCCTGCAGGGGCAACTGCGCATCAAATTGCCGGGCAACGACATCCGGGTCAACGTGCGCGGCGACGTGGACGCCTGGGATCAGTTTATCAGCACGTCGGTGGATCCCATCGTTCTGAACGTGGCCGGTCTCACTTTCCGTTCCACTGCCGCCCGGGTCTATCCCGACAAGGTGGAGCTGGGCAACGCGACGCTGACCGCGCCCCAGGAACTGGGCGGCGGCACGGTGCCTGTTCAAATTCCCCCTAAAATCGACCGGAACGGCCTGCGCCTTTCCGACGAGCTGGTGTCGGCGGGGGTGCGCAATGCCTTCAACCTGCCCGCCTTCAAGGTGCCCAGCGGCCTGAGCCTGCTGGGCCTCTACGGCGACCTGGTCTCCGAGGCCAACGGCTACAAGTTCACGGTCGAAGGGAAGCTCTGGCTGCCCTACATGAAGCTGGAGGGCGCGCCCTCGAACCAGATCACGGGCAAAGACTTGTCCGGCTCCGTTGCCATTTCGGCCAAGTTTTCCATCTTCGTCAACGCCGCCGGCGCCACGGTGATCCAGATTATGCCCGCCGACAACGGCGAGCGGGTCCCCATCCCGGTCAGCCACATCCTGGGGAACGAGACGCCCCAGGCGCCGGACGGCTGCTTCTTCGGCCCGGCCTGCCTCAGCGAAGTGGGGCTGAGCCTCTACTACAAACCTGGCATCAACCTGGACCAGGGCTACGCCGGCGGCACCATCTGGCTGACGGGCGTGCGGGGCAGCATCACGGTGACGACCCACGACACCGCCATCAACATCGGCGTCACCATCGAGACCAGCACCCTCTCCCTGCCCGTGCTCGGCTCGGCCATCCGCGTCGACGGCGACGCGCGCATGCAATTTGCGCCGGAGCTGGGCCTGGGGCTGCGCGCCGCGCTCAAGTTTTTCATCCTGGAGGCGGCCAACGCGGAAGTCAGCTATTCCGCCTCCCAGGGCTTCCGGGCCTACATCGGCGGCATCGGCGGCATCGCCGGTGTGCCGATCCGCTTCGAGGGGGAGGTGCGGGTCTGGGGCTCCGGCCAGACCTACTACGCCTACAGCAGCGGCCCGGTCTACGTCACCGGCTCCGGCCGCGCCGGCTGGTACATCAAGCAGGGCGAGATCTACCAGTCCTGTAGCTGGCTGCCCTGCGGCGTACGCATGTGCACCGGCTGGATCTGGTTCTTCGGCTGGCGGCAGGTCTCCTACCCCTGCGGCGTCAACTATTGCTATAGCTGCCTGAACATCCCGCCCAACGAGCTCTGGCTGGGCGGCGGGCAAGCCGACATCGGGCGCTTTAAGGGTGATCTGTGGGGCATCAAGGGCGCAGTCCACTTCCTGGCCTATTCCACCGGCGTCTTCCTGGACCTGACCAACGGTCGGGTCACCCTGGGCAACGTCAACGGCTATGTGCTGGACGCGCCCAGCGTCCAGCAGGCCATGGCCGTCCAGGCCGCCGGCACAGGCGATGCCGTGGTTTCGGCAGCCGGGGTGCAGGTGACCGCCAGCCAGGTGGACGCCAACACCCTGCTCCTCAAGACGCCCGTGGGCGTCGTCAATCGCTCGCCGGCCGAGCTTTCGGTCCTGCGTGACGCCGCCATCGCGCAGGGCGGCGTGCAGGCTGCGGCGGCCCTGGATGCCATCACCACCACCCAGGTGATCACCCAGACGGACACCATCTTCAGCATCAGCATGACCGAGCCGCTGACGCCCAGCCTCTTCACGCCCAACGGGACGGAGATCACCCTGGACAACTACAGCGCCGCGCCGGAAGGGCTGACCATCCAATACAGCGAGCGCTACACCTACACCGAAGCTGCCAGCGGGACGGACACCCGGGTGCGCTTCGCCTCGGCACTGCTCACGCCGGTCACGGTCACCCTCAAGGTGGATGGCGTCAGCATGGGGGCGAACCTGGTCTATGCCTCGCCCTACGTGGCCATCGTCCCCGGCATGCACACGGTGACGATTGAGCCGACCGATCCGCCTGGTCTGCCGTCGGTCTCCGCCTCGGTGAACGCCATCACCGGCACTGATTCGACCGTGTTGCTCCATTATAACAATGCCAACCAGTTGACCGCCACCGTCTTTAGTGACAGCCGCGTTCCACCCAGCAGCCATGGCAAAGGGTTGGTACGCTTCATCAATGTGTTGGGCAACCGCAACGATCCGCTGAGTCTCTACGTCAACGGCCAGCTGATTGGCCAGGCTGCGCCCGGCCAGGCCAGCGCCTACGTGGAGCTGCCCGCGGGCGCCTACAATACCGAGGTGCGGGATGACAACAACACGGTGGTGCTCACAGGAACCCTGACGCTGGTGCAGGGGGACCATCGGGCCCTGGTGGCCAACAGCCAGGTGGTCCAGGATGAGAGCCACAACGACGTGGCCATCGCCGGCCTCAACGAGCTGGCGGAAGTGGTGAATTCGGCGGTCACCTTCAAGGAGTTCTTCATCGACCAGGCGCCGGTGGGCGAGTGGAAGGTCCAGCTGCTGGGCGACACCTCGATTCCGACCTGGCGGGTGGCCGTCCTCAGCGCCGCCAACCCGCCGGTGATCAGCAACTTCGTGGCCCAACCCCGGGCCGGCGATCCCCACACGGTGGATGCGTCCCTGCGCTTGAAATCGGACTACGCGCCCACGAAGCTCACCTTCTTCGTGGCCCGGCCACCCATCACCGTGACGGCCACCATGACCAACGCGGACAACACCCTCACCACCGAGATCATCCCCACCTTCCAGGGGGAGGAGATCGGCTCCGTGGAGATCACCGATCTGGATGAGCTGAGCGGCGCCACGCCCGTTGAGGTGGAGCTGGATCTCTCCTTCCTGGAGTCGGGCGAATATTACCTGTGGGTGCAGGTGGAGGATGGTGTCAGCCCCTCGGTCAACCAATACGCCACCTCGCCAGTGCTGGCCACGGCCGCCGGCAGCCGGGAGGTGCGCATCGCCGCCGCCGCCTTCGACCCGCAGGTGCAGTACGCCGACGCCGCGCCCATCCCCATCGACCACCGGGACACCTTCCCGGAGCACTTCGCCACGGCGGTCATCACGCCGGAGCTGCAGGTGGAAATCTACATGTGGCAAACCCAGCCCGACGTCTGCGACCCGCCGGAAAGCGATCCAGATTGTCAGCAACTGGACGACGGCGAGTGGGGCAAGTGGGTGCTGGCGGACTTCTATCCCCTCTACTTCGAGTGGACGCCCAGCCATCACCCGGACACCGACGGCTATGTGATTGAGATTGTGCCCATCAGCTCGCCCACCATCACGGCGACGCAGCTGATCACTGTGGGCGACTCCATCTACGAGATGTACGATGACAACAACAACTTTATCGGCGTGGTTGGCTTCTCCGGCTGGCGGGAGGTGGCGCCGGACAGCACCTATCGCCTGCGGGTGGGCGCCATCGACTACGACACGGATCGCATCGCCTGGTCCCCGAGCCAGGAAATCACCGTCCCGCTGGGGTGGGTGGAACTATTCCATCTGGACAACGACGGCGACGGCGACGGCGACGACACGGTGCAGGTGCCCCTGGGCGGGGAAGCCCTGCACACCATCCTCCTTTCCATGACACCCGAGGTCTTCTACGAGGTGATGGTGGAAGTGGACCTGTGGAATCTGCCGCCTGAGGTGGATGTGGCCTTCGTCGATGCAGAGGCGCAGAGCCTGGACAGCGGCTACGTCTCCCCCCGTGGGCGTCTGGCGCCGGCCAGCCTGCCGGCCGGTCCCCGGGGGACCGTGGTGAGCGCCGCGCGGGTGGCGCCCGACGGCTCGCCCACGGTGCAGGCGGCCAGCCGGCTCAACAACTTCAACGAACCATTGACGTTGCACATCACCGCCGCAGCGGATGCTCCTCCGGGCCTCTACACCATCCCCATTCGAGCCATCAACGGCCCGTCGGTGGTGGAGCTGCCCCTTCGGATCATCGTGGGGCAGACGAACATCTACCTGCCGGTGATTACCCGCTAGCTTTTCACAGCCTGCGGCAGCGTCTCTGGACAACCGGAAGTTGTCCAGAGACGCTGCCTTTCCGCCACTCACGAATCCCATCAATGCTCTCTACAAGTACCCGCTGCCCCAATTTTCTAAATCGATTTAGATTTTGCTTGACAACTCCCTCGATTTGGTCTATTCTGCTGATATAGCCCATATCGATTGACAGAATTGCCAGAAAAGATCTGCTCCGTTTCTCCTCAACCGGGATCCAGGAATCATGCCGGTCACGCTGAAGGACATCGCCGAACGCGTGGGCAAATCGGTGCCGACTGTGTCCCGCGCGCTGGGCAATCATGCCGACATCAGCCCGGAAACGCGCGCCGAGGTGCAGCGAGTGGCGCGTGAACTGGGTTACGAGCCGAGCGCCCTTGCCCGGAATCTGCGCCGACGTCGCGCAGGTGCCATTTCCTTGATCTTGCCTGCCTATGCCCGGGTGCGTTTCTCCGATCCCTTCTTTGCGGAATTCCTCAACGGCGTTGCGGAAGCAGTTGCCGAACAACACGTGGACCTGCTGCTGACTGCCAACACCGATGAGGACGTGGAAGCAGCTTACCTCAAGCAGATTCGAAGTCGCCGTACCGATGGGTTCATTGTGGTCCGTACTCAACGCCACGACAGCCGCATCAACCTGCTGCGTGAACAGGGCGTTCCGTTCGTCGCCTATGGCCGGACAGAAGAGAACAATGACTTCTGTTTCGTGGATGAAGATTGTGTGGCGGGGATCGCCCAGGTGGTCGATCATCTGGCTGCGTTGGGCCACCGGCGCATCGGGTACATCTCCGAGCCCCTCTTTCTGACCAAGGCCTATCATCGCATGATGGGGTTTCGGCTGGGGCTGGAACGCAACGGCCTGCCCTTTGATCCAACCCTGCTGGTGGAGACCAACTTTCGACAACGTTCCGGCCGCCAGGGCGCCGCCTACTTGCTGGACTTGCCACAGCGACCGACCGCCATCGTGGCCGCCAACGATCTCCTGGCATTGGGTGCAGTCCATGAGGCCCAGTCCCGCGGGCTGGTGGTGGGCCAGGATGTGAGCATTACCGGCTTTGATGACATTGCACTGACCGGGTATGTCTACCCCGCGCTGACCACGGTTCATCTGCCGGCGCAGGAGCTTGGCCGCAGGGTGGCGGGGATGTTGCTTAAGCTGATCAACCAGGAACCCCTGAAAGAGCGCCAATTTATCTATCAGCCCACATTGATCGTCCGGGGTTCGAGTGGTCCGGCGCCTGTGTGAATCTGGACAGGTGCGGCGGACCTCCGGACTGCGGACGGAACGATAGGGGAGGAGATATTTGCTCGGGTTGATTTGTTTCAAAAAAGGAGAGCCACCGATGTCCATCAAAGTGCGAATCCTGAGCTTGCTGGTCATTGCGGCGATGCTCGTTGTCGCCTGTGCGCCTGCGGCGCCCGCGCCGGCGCCGGCTGCCCCGGCGACCGAAGCGCCGGCCGAAGCGGCGACCGAGGCACCCACTGAAGAAGCGGCAGAGGCGCCCACCGAGGAGGCGGCCCCAGCCCCAGGAGAAGTTGTCTTCTTTTCCACCCAATTCTCGCCAGTCGAAGAACAGGAGAAGTTCCGCGCCATTTTGCGGGAGGGCGGCTTTGATTTCACCGCCTCTGAAGAAGGGCCGTTGATCGACGTGGTGTTGGCCGGCGCCCAGTCCGGCGTTTCAGAGATCGACGTGATCGGCGCGCTGCACGGCACCTTCCCGCCCCTCCAACGGGCCGACGCGTTGATGAACATGATCGACATCGCCGAAGATCTGATGGCCGATCGGGAATTCACCCAGGCCTTTTTGGAGACTGCCCTGCTCGGCACGGAGGATTTCCTCTACTACATCCCCTGGATGCAGGCCACCTACATCATGGCCGCCCATGTGGATGCCCTGGAGTATCTCCCGGAGGGCGCCGATGTCAACGCGCTGACCTGGGAGCAGTTTGGGGAATGGTGTCGAGCCCTGGCCGAAGGCACCGGCAGCCCCAAATGTGGCCTGCCCCACGCCGGCCTCTTCCACCGCTTCCTGCAGGGGTACGCCTGGCCCTCCTGGACCGGCGGCATGGTGACGACGTTCAAGAATGACGATGCGGCGGCCATGCTGGCATGGATGCGGGACTCCCTCTGGCCGTATGTCAACCCCCAGTCGATCAACTACGAGTTCATGCAGGAGCCGCTGCTCGCCGGTGAGGTGTGGGTGGCTTTCGACCACACCGCCCGCCTGCTGGATGCCTTCAACAGCGATCCGGAGTCGTTCATCGCGTTCCCGGCGCCCTCTGGACCCTATGGCCTGGGCTTCATGCCGGTGATCGTGGGGCTGGGCATTCCGGCCCATGCCCGGAACCCGGAAGGCGCGGCCGCGCTCATCGAGTATCTCACCCGCCCCGAAGTGCAGGGCAAGGTATTGCGGGAGCTGGGCTTCTTCCCCGTGGTGGCAGGCGTGGACACCTCGGACTTGCCACCGGGCATCGCCATCGAGGCGGAGGCAGTCGCGGCCCAGAGCAATGCACCGAATGCGCTGCCGGCGTTGCTGCCGGTTGGCCTGGGCGCCCGTGGGGGCGAGATCAACCAGATCTTCCGCAACGCCTTTGACCGGGTCGTCCTCAACGGCGAGGACATCCGCACCGTGCTGGATGAGGAAGGGGCCAACCTGCAGGCGTTGATGGACGAGACCGGCGCGCCGTGCTGGGCGCCTGATCCGCCCAGCGACGGGCCCTGCCAGGTGCAATAGGTGTGGCACGTGGTTCGTGGTGCGTGGCACCGAACGGAACACGCACCACGAACCACCACACACGCAGCCGAGAAATCACCATGAAAAAGCGCCCCAATCTGACGCCCTACTGGCTGATTCTACCTTCTGTCATTTATCTGGCGCTCTTTTTCGCCTGGCCCATGGTGCAGGCGCTGCGGCTTGCCGTGTGGGACAGCGACGCTCGCCTGCAGCTACGGGCAGAGGCCAGCCTTGACAGCGGGGTGACCGACTGGCTGCCGCGCGGCGCGCCAGTGGAAATCCTGGAACGGCAGGGGAACGTGGTCTCGCCGGAGGAGTTGGGCCAGGCCAACCTGCGTACCGAGGTGTGGTTTTATGTGCGGGCGGAAGGCGCCAACGGACAGGAAGTCGAGGGGTGGGTCCCCGAGACGCGGGTACGGGTGCGGGAAACCGACGCGGATGGCACGCCCATTCGGGGCACCATCCGCCCCCGCATTGGCGGCAGCGACCCGCTGACTGCCGTTTACGCCGAGCCCAGTTCGGTCGGGGAGGTGGTTGCCCGCATCGAGTCCAACACCGCCGTTGCCATTGAAAGGCAGACGATCCTGGAACTCTGGTATCGGGTGCGCGGCGAGCGGGACGGCGCCACGGTGGAGGGATGGGCGCCCTCGCGGTATGTGCAGGTCTTCGGCGATGATGTCCGGGGCCGCATTGACCGCGGCGATGCCGGCGAGCTGACCCTGCGCTACCTGCGCTCCATGGTCAACGACCGTTTCTTCTGGCCGGCTTTCTGGACCACACTGTTGTTGATGGCCATCATCATTCCGGTGCAGTTTATCCTGGCCATCATCATGGCGTTGATCATCCAGCAGCAACTGCGGGGCAACACCTTTTTCCTGTACGTTTTCGCCATCGCGTTGGGCGTTTCGGAGCTGGCGGTGGGCATTGTCTGGTACGCCATCTTCACCCAGAACGGCTACCTGAACAGCATCCTGGTGAGCCTGGGCTGGCTGTCTGCGCCCATCCCCTATCTCACCGCCAATACGCGCCACTGGATCATCATCGCCATCTGGCTGGCGGAGATCTGGCGAGCCACGGCCATTGTCATGGTGATCGTGGTGGCGGGGTTACAGGCCATCTCCCAGGAGATTCTGGAGGCCGCCGATCTCTTTGGCGCCAACCTGTGGAACCGCCTTCGCTATGTGATCCTGCCCATGTTGAAGCCCAGCCTGCAGGTGGCGCTGATCCTGCGCACGATTCTGGCGCTGCAGGTCTTCGCAGTGGTGATTGCCCTGAGCGGCGGCGATGTGGTGACGGTGCTGGCCAATGAAGCCTATCGACAGTACTACACCCTGCGCAACGTCAATGTGGCTGCTGCCTACGCCGCCCTGATCCTGTTGTTGTCCATGTTCAGCGCCGTCGTCTACCTGCGCATGGTACGCAGCCAGGAGGAGGTGCAAGGATGAGTGCGACGGGAAAGCTGGCCGCAACGTCGGTACAAGCTTCAGAGGAAATGTTGCGCGTGCGCCAGCGGGCGTTGATGCGCCAACGCATCAATCGGGGCCTGGTCTACCTGCTGGCGATCCTGATCTGCCTTTGGGTGCTGGCGCCGATTTGGTTCATCGCCTCGATGGCGCTGACGACCCCGGAAACGGTGCGCACCTTCCCCAAAGGCGTGCTGCCGTTCATCCCGTTTTCGTTCGACACCATGGAGTTTTTCCTCACTTCCCAGGGGATCATTCCGGGGTTGATCAACAGCATCGTGGTGGCGCTCATCACCCTGGTGCTCTCGACGGTCATCGCAGCGCCGGCCGGCTACGCCATTTCCCGCTACATCTTTCCTGGCCGCGACTTCTATCGCCTCTCGATCCTGGCTGTGCGCGCCTTCCCGGTGGTGATCCTGGCGATTCCGCTGGCGGTGGTCTTCATCAACGTCGGCATCTACGACAGCGTCTACAGCCTGGCGCTA
Source organism: Litorilinea aerophila (assembly GCF_006569185.2). Classification (NCBI taxonomy): domain Bacteria; kingdom Bacillati; phylum Chloroflexota; class Caldilineae; order Caldilineales; family Caldilineaceae; genus Litorilinea; species Litorilinea aerophila. The sequence continues at coordinate 170,058 of NZ_VIGC02000003.1, forward strand.
ATGCACACCGCGCTGACGCTGCCCACGACGGTGCTGGTGATCGGCAGCGTCTTCGCCAGCATCCCCTACGAGCTGGAGGAGGCAGCGCAGGTCTACGGCTGCACGCCCCTGCAGGCTTTCCGCACAGTCGTGCTGCCGCTGGTGGCGCCGGGGATCGCGGCCTCGGCCATCTTCACCTTTGTGATGTCGTGGAACGAGGTCTTCGCCGCCAGCATCCTGACCGTGCGCAACCGCACCCTGCCCGCCCAGGTGCTGGCGACGCTCAACCAGTCATCGGAGCCGTATCAGTTTGCCGGCGGCTTCTTCATGATGATTCCGGCGTTGATTTTCATCTTCTTCATCCGCCGCTATCTCTTCAACATGTGGGGGCAGATCTCGAAGTAGATGCTTCGAAATAGCTGACTGGGGAACCAAAATATGGCTGCCATCAGAATCGAAAATGTCACCAAAAAGTTCGGTGATTTTGTCGCCGTCGACAACGTCACGTTGACCGTGGAGGATCAGGAGTTCATGGTCTTGCTGGGGCCAAGCGGCTGCGGCAAGACGACGCTTTTGCGCGCCGTGGCGGGCCTGGGGATGGCCGACAGCGGCCGCATCTGTATCGGCGACCGCGACGTGACATACCTGCCGCCCCGCAAGCGGGGCATCTCCATGGTCTTCCAGAGTTATGCCATCTTCCCCCACATGAACGTCTACGACAACATTGCCTTCGGCCTGAAGATGAACAAGGTGGACAAGGCCGAGATCGACCGGCGCGTGCGTCAGGCGGCCGAGTTGCTCCACATCGAGACCATGCTCGACCGCTACCCCTCCAAGATGAGCGGCGGCCAACGCCAGCGGGTGGCCGTGGCCCGGGCCATCGCCATGAAGTCCCAGGTGCTGCTGATGGACGAGCCCCTCAGCAACCTGGACGCGCTGCTGCGGCTGGAGATGCGCGCCGAGCTGAAGCGGCTGCTCTCGGAGATCAAGGCCACCACCATCTATGTGACCCACGATCAAATCGAGGCACTGAGCATGGGCGACCGCATCGCGGTGATGCGCGATGGCAAGATCCTCCAATGTGACCATCCCACGGTGGTCTACGACCGGCCGGCGACAGACTTTGTGGGCGGCTTCATCGGCAACCCGCCCATGAACTTCCTCGACGCCCAGGTGCAGCGCCGCAACGGCGATGTCGAAGTGGCCATCGGCGATTTCAAGCTGAAACCCCATCCACTGATGCAGCCGTTGTTGCGCGCATACGATGGCAAGCCCATCGTGGTGGGCATCCGCGCCGAGAACATGGAGACCCTGGCTACCCCCGCCGAGGACGCGCTCAAAGTGCGGGTGCTGGTGGTGGAGCCCCTCGGCTCCCAGAATCTGCTCACCGTCAAGATCGGCGCCAATACGGTCAAGGTAGCCACCCACCCCTCTTTTGAAGTCGCACCCGACCAGGATGTCTGGCTCCGCTTCCCGGCAGAGAAGATCCGCTGGGTGGATCGGGACAGCGGGAAAGTGCTCTACCCGGAGGGTGGCTAAACCTTCCTCCAGCATAGCCAGCATAGATCGCTGCCGGGCTTTTCCAATCCATTCCTGACTCTACTGCAGTCAAATAGGACGCTGACCCACGCAGATGAACGCTGACTAAGGCCATTCTCTCCTGGGCCCTCTGCGCCTCAGCGGTGATAAAACCCTGAGCCGCCAGCCCTCACAGAGCCGGGCGCAGCCGATACAACGCCGGGCCGTGGGCGAAGTAGAGGGTCCCGTCCGGGGTGAAGGTCGCGGCCCGCACCGGGCCTGGCAGTTGGCTCACCTGCCGCTGGGCGCCCGACGCCACATCCAGGGACCAGAGCCCCTCTTCGTCGAAGATCAGGAGCCGTTGCCCGTCGGGCGTGGCCAACAGGTGATGGCAGGCCGCAGCCCGGGGATAGACGGCCTCCCAGGCCCACCGGGCCGGGTCGAAACCCCACAGCTCCCGGTCCACGGCCACCCAGACCCGGCCGCCCGCCGCGGCCACCTCCCGGGGGCGGCGCCCCGCGGGAAAGGTGTGCTGCCAGACGATCTCCCCCTGAGGATCCCACACCACGAAGTGAAAAGGCTCCGTCTTGGGCGGAAGGCCATTGCCCTCGCCGCCGGTGGTGAAGTAGAGGAAGCGCTCATCCGCCGCCAGGCCCACCACCGCCTGGCCCGGCACCGGGTCCACCCAGGCGGTCACCGCCAGGGTCGCGGTATCCACCCGGGTAAGGCCGCCGCCGTAGACGCCGTAGCGGGCCATCCAGCCTGTCCAGAAATGTCCGTCCGGGCCGATGACGCTCCGGGCCTCGGGCCGGATGAGGAGCGGCTCTGGTCCGGCCGGCTCCCGGGGCAGGGTGCGGGGATTCTCGTTGTCCACCTGGTTCCAGGGCCGGCCGGGGTCGTAGACCACATGGTCGCCGCCGGCATAGGCCGACAGGAAGAGCCGCCCGTTCCGCCATGCCATGCCGTAGACTTCGCCCCCCTGGTCACAGACCACCTGGGAGTTCCAGGTCTCTCCGCTGGTGGGGTTGTAGCAAAAGATGGTCTGGCCGAAGCTGGAGGAGCCCCAGAGGCGCCCCTGCTCGTCGGCCACCAGGGTCATGATGCGGGTGGGTGGCCGGGGCGTGGGGATGGGGCGCAGCTGTGGGCGCACTTCCCCGGGCGCCATCACGTAGTACTCCTGGCCCCGCACGGCAAAGATGCGCCCATCCGCCAGGGGGATGCGGTGACGGGTGCCTCCGTAGGGTGGCGGACTTTCCGCCGGCAGCAGGCTGGCGTCCCCGGCCATGGGTGCCAGGTTCTCCAGATGGTAGAAGGCCAGCTCGCCTTCGCTTTCGGTGCAGAGGAAACGGTCGGTGATGGCCCGCACCTGGGCGCCGGGCCGGCCGAACCGTCGTACCTTCCCCGTGGCGATCTCCCAGAGGGCCAGGTGCATCTCCGCCATGCCACAGGTGACCAGGATGTGGCCGGGGATGGCGTAGACCATGCGGCTGTAGAGGTTGTCCGGGTTGTCGGACATCCGCCCCAGGTTTTCCAGACGATGGGCCGCCGGGTCGTAGCGCAGGAGGACGCAGCCGGGGTAGGTGCCGCCGTAGATCAGGCCGTCGGAGCCCTGGCACAGGTTCCAGATGTAGGTCTCGTGCTCGTCCCGCAGGGGCTCGGCCCAGGTGCGGGTGCGCAGGTCCAGGCTGTGGAGGTAGCCAAAGCGGGGGCAGGTGCCCACCAGCAGTCGCTCATTTTGCCAGTTGAGGACGGCCCAGGCGCCCTCGTCACCGGGCAGGGGCAGGGACTCCCCCTGGCCGCTCTCGGGATCCACCAGGATCAGGTTGCCGGTGGCGCCGGCGGCGAAGTTGGAGAGGACCACCTTCTCCCGTCTATCCCGGGGATCCTGGACGGTGGTGCTGCCCAGGATGTTGAAGTTGCGACAGGGTTGGCTGACCCGTTGATAGCTCATGGCTCGATGGGCTCCAGGCGCAGGGTGGCCGGCCCCCGGTCCAGGGGGACAGTCACGATGGCGGCTGCCTCTTCCAGGGGACCTGCGCCGTCGGCCGCGTAGGGGTTGAAGGGATGGACCGGCCAGCGGACGGTTGCGCCAGCCGGTAGCTCCAGCCGCCATGGGCCGTGGGCGATCCAGTCATTCTCCCCGGCTGTGTAGCTCCAGGCCGCGTCCGTGACCGATCTGTTTTCGCCGTTGCCAGTCTGCAGCGGCTGGCCAGGGCGGAGCTTGAAGGCAAGCTGTCCCCAGGCCGGCGCGTCCTCGGGGCCGGAGAGGGTCAGGCGCACTCCCTGCCCGTCTTCGATGGCGACCTGCAGGGCGCAGACATGTTCGCCGTAGGCCAGGACCACGCCGTCTGCCTCCGCACCGGGCTGGAGGGTGGCCCCAGTGGGCAGGTAGAGCCGGTCCGGGCCTTCTCCTACCACGCCTTCCCCTACCACAAAGGTGCTGAATTCGGGCTGATCCTTGGCGTTACCGCCGCCGATGACCAGGCCGGCTGTCTGATGCCAGACGCTCAAAAATTGCTGGCGATCCTGCCCCCAGCGGGTCTCCACCGGCGGGGTCACAATGCCGCTCAGGCAATAGAGCCAGCCGTCCTGGCGGCGGATGATGGCGTGCTCCGGGTCGTGGATGTGGTAGCGCTCCTGATCCTGGGGGATGGGCGCCTCGGGGCCGTCGGCGAAGTGGTGCAGCACCGGCGCCACCAGGGGGCTCAGGCCGAAGTCGCCGCCTGCGATCTTGGGGCCTTGGGCTGTCAGGTTGTAGGTGAGGTGGGGCAGGGGATGGGCGGCCCGCTGGGCTAGCCAGTTTTCCACCAGGAAACGGGCATAGCGGCGCCCCTGGGGAAAGAGGCTGAAGGCGGAGAGACCCCGCACGTTGACCTGGTCGTGGTACTTGACCCGGCCGTCGATGGTCTCCATGAGCCGGCCGTCGGGATAGGTGTAGCGGATGTGGAAATCGGTGGCCCGGGCCAGGGCCGGCAGCACCGTGTCGTCCTGGGAGAAGAAGTAGTAGAGGCCCAGGGCATGGACGTAGACCGTGTTGTAGAGGGTGGTGGGGCCATGGTGCTCCCGCCAGTAGCCCTGGGGCGTCTGGGCTTCCACCACCCGTTGCATCATCCGCCGGCCGGCTTCCTGCCACTCGGGGCGGCCGAAGATCTGGCCAGCCCGATAGCTGGCCATGGCGTTCCAGGTGGGGATGTTGTGGACTCGTCCATTGGCCAGGTTGGCGGTGATGCCGTCGTAGGCCAGGGTGAGGCCCTCGGCCCAGCGCTGCCGGCGGTCCGGATCCAGCTCCTCCTCCAGGAGTGCGTACGTCTCCAGCCAGTGGTACATGGACCAGGGCATGTAGATGGGGCCCCAGGTGGAGCCGTCCACCTTGACAAATTCCACCTGGCCGTCGGGGTACTGGAAGTCCCGCAGGGCGTCGCCGCCCCGCAGCACGTACTCCAGGATGCGCCCGTCCTGGGCGTAGGAGTTGTCCGGGTCCTGGGTCCGGTAGAGGAGGGCCAGGGGGTAGATGATGTCCTGGTTGGTGACGGCCCAGCCGCCTTCGGTGAGGAAGCGGCCGGTGGCCGGGTCGAAGCGGGCCAGGTTCATCTCCACATCCTCCACCAGGGTGCGCAGGATCTGGCGGCGGATCTCCTGGCGCAGTGCGTTCTCAGCCATGGGGCTCCCTTTCTGTGGGCAGGGCGGTTGAAACGGCATCGGAGGCGGCGGGCAATTCCGGCGCGTAGAGCAGGCAGCGGGCCAGATGGCCGTCGCCCGTGTCGTAGACGGGCGGCTCCAACCGGTCACAGAGGCCGGGCATGAAGGCCGTGCAGCGGGGGTGGAACGGGCAGCCGGGCGGGATGTTGTAGGGATCGGGCACCATGCCCTCGATGGTGTCCAGCCGCTTGCGGCGCTGGCGGTCGATCTTGGGGATGGAGCGCAGCAGGGCCTGGGTGTAGGGGTGTTTGGGCTCCCGGAAGATGGAGACCACATCGGCCCGCTCCACCACCTGGCCCAGGTACATGACGATCACCTCGTCGGCCATCTCGGCCACCACGCCCAGGTCGTGGGTGATGAAGAGGATGGCCATGCCCAGCTCCTGCTGGAGCTCCCGCATGAGGGCCAGGATCTGGGTTTCGGTGGTGACGTCCAGCGCGGTGGTGGGTTCATCGGCGATGAGGAGGCTGGGACGACAGACCAACGCCCGGGCGATCATGGCCCGCTGGCGCATGCCGCCGGAAAGCTCCCAGGGGTACTGGTCCACCACGTGCTCGGGGCGGGGCAGGCCGCAGCGCCGCAGCATGTCCACCGCGCTCTCCCGGGCCTGTTCTTTGGTCACGTCCTGGTGCAGGAGGATGGCCTCCATGATCTGGCTGCCGATGGTGTGGACCGGTGAGAAGGAGGTCATGGGTTCCTGGAAGACCATGGAGATCTCGGCCCCGCGGATGGCCCGGATCTCCCTGCCTGTGGGGCTGAGCGCGGCCAGGTCGATGACCTCCACCTGTCCATCGGGCTTCTGACGATGGAGCAGGATCTCTCCGTCCACGATCTTGCCGGGCCGGGGCACGATGTTCAGGATGGCCCGGGCGGTCACGCTCTTGCCGCAGCCACTTTCGCCCACGACGCAGAGGGTCTGGCCCCGTTTGACCGTGAAGCTGACCCCGTCTACGGCCTTGACCGTGCCTTCGTCCAGATAAAAGTAGACCCGCAGGTCGTTGATTTCCAGCAGTGTGTCGTGGTTGGTCATGGAAAGTCCTGAATTCTTTGCTGCCCGGGGGCGCTTGAACGCCTGGAGGGGGCACAGTGTCCACGCTCCCGGTCTCTGGGCATCCCAATTTACGCGTACGGATCGGCGGCGTCCCGCAGGCCATCGCCCATGAAATTGAAGGAGAGGATGGCCGCCACCACGAAGAAGGCGGGGTAGAGCAGCCAGGGCGCCAGGGCCACCGTCTGCAGATTCTGGGCCTCCTGCAGCAGCACCCCCCAGCTGATGGTGGGGGGACGCAGGCCCAGCCCCAGGAAGGAGAGGCTGGTCTCGCCCAGGATCATGCCGGGGATGGCCAGGGTGAGGGAGGCGACGATGTAGCTCATGAAGGAGGGCAACATGTGGCGCAGGATTACCCGCAGCTCGCTGGCGTTGATGAGCTTGGCCGCCATGACGTACTCCTCCTCTCGCACAGCCAGGAAGCGTCCCCGCACCACTCGAGCCAGCCCTGTCCAGCCGATGAGGGAGAGGAGCACCACGATGGCAAAGTAGCGCTGCACCGAGCTCCAGTCCCGGGGGAGGGCCGCGCTCAGGGCCATCCAGAGGGGGATGGTGGGAATGGAGCGCAGGAACTCGATGAGGCGCTGGATCAGCAGGTCGATGACGCCGCCGAAATAGCCGGAGATGCCGCCCATGAGGATGCCGATGACGAAGCTGAGGAAGACGCCGATCAGTCCGATGGAGAGGGAGATGCGGGAACCGTAGAGCAGCCGGGAGAACATATCCCGTCCCAGACGGTCGGTGCCCATCAGATGGATGCGCAGCCCGTCGGTGTCCGCCGCCGGGTCCAGGCCAAAGAGGTGGCGGTCCGACTCAAAAAGGCCCCACATTTTGTAGGGATCGCCCTTGACAAAAAAGTAGATGGGATAGCGTTTTTCCAGGTCCGGCTCATAGGTGATGATGTAGGTTTCTGCGTCCCGAGTTCGCTTCAGCCCATAAATAAAAGGCCGAAGGTGAAATTGCCCTTCGTGGAAGAAATGGATGGACTGGGGCGGCACGAAGGTGTAGCGGCGCTCAAAGGCGTTGGGGTCGTAGGGAGCCAGAAACTCGCAGAAGATGGCCAGCAGGTAGAAGATGGCGATGACCGTGGTACCCACCATGGCCAGCCGGTGCTTCCGAAAACGCCACCACATGAGCTGCAGCTGGGAGGCCACATAGACCCGCTCTTCGGGGACGCCGGCCTCCAGCTGTTGCTCGGGGATGGAGAGGGCGCTCTTCTCTTTTTCGGCCTGGATGCGCCGGGCAATTCTGGCAAGCAAGGACATGGCACTCCTCTAGCGGGATTCCACACTTTCGAAGCGGATGCGGGGGTCGACGATGACCAGCAGGATGTCGGAGATCAGGGTCCCAATGACCGTCAGCACGCTCAGCAGCATTACAAATGACGCGGCCAGGTACATGTCCTGGGAGAGCAGAGCCTTGAGCAGGAGGGGGCCCGTGGTGGGCAGGCTCAGCACAATGGCCACGATGGTGGTGCCGGAGATGAGACCCGGTAGCATCCAGCCGATGGTGCTGACGAAGGGGCTCATGGCGATGCGGGTGGGGTACTTCAGCACCAGCCGGGTTTCGGACAGGCCGCTGGCCCGGGCCGCCTCCACGTAGGGCTGGTAGAGTTCGTCCAGCAGGTTGGCCCGCATGGTACGGATCATGCCCGCGGTGCCGCTGGTGCCGATGATCACCATGGGCACCCAGATGCGCTTGAGCACCTCCATGATCTTGGGCCAGGTCCACGGTTCACCGATGTACTCGGGGCCGTAGAGCCCGCCCAGGTTCACGCCGAAGGTGCTCCAGGCCCACCAAAGGATCACCAGGGCCAGCAGGAAGTCCGGGATGCCGATGCCCAGGAAGCCGATGAAGGTGAAGATGTAGTCGCCGATGGAGTACTGGTGGGTGGCCGAATAGATGCCGATGGGGATGGCCACCGCCCAGATGAAGAGGGTGCTCAGCAGGGAGATCAGGGCGGTCAGCCCGATCCGCTCCATGACCAGGTCCTTGACCGGGCGGTTCCAGTCGAAGGAGACGCCCATATCCCCCCGCACGAAGCGGGTGATCCACTTCCAGTAGCGGACGTAGACCGGCTGGTCCAGGCCGTAGCGCTCCTTGAGCGCGGCCAGTTCGGACTGGCTCAGCCGGGACCCCTGCTGCTCCAGCTGACCGATGTAGCTGCTCAGGTAGTCGCCGGGGGGCAGCTCGATGATGGCGTAGGAGACGATGGAGATCAGGATCAAGGTGGGTATTACATACAGGATGCGCCGAATGATGAATCCGAGCATAGGGTTGTCCTGTGAAAGTCACACGCTGCCGATCGATGGGCGGGCTGGGCAGCGGACAGGGCTGTCCACTGCCCAGCCCACAGGCTTGGGGCAGGCTGTGCTATCGCCTGCTGCTATTCGTCGATGTAGTACTGTTCGGCCCAGGCGTCCGAGTCATGCAGCACGCAGTAGTTGACCTCGGGCACGTTGCGGAAGTTGTTCTTGACGATCTTGATGTTGGGGCCGGGCCCCACCGTCAAAATTTCCCAGACGTTCTCCAGGTCTAGCCGCTCGATCTCCTCCAGGATCTCCATCTGACGGGCCGAGTCCACGGTGACCTTGGCCTCGTCGAAGAGGAGCTGGGCCTTGCGCGCGGGGCTGTCGGCCGGCGGCTCCACGCCTTCCGTGCCGCCGCTGCTGTACCAGGTTCCCCAGGCCGGCGCCCAGTAGGTGCTGTTGGAGACCGGGGCATAGGAGCGCAGGTAGGTGAATCGGGCCAGCCCGCCGATGCTGTCCTTCACGTAGGCGGTGAAGGGGTATTCGAAGGAGAAGATCCGGGGCCACCAGAGATCGTAGCTGATCTCCTGGGGCGAGACCTGGATGCCGATGTCCTCCCAGTAGCTGGCGATGAGCTCCACCGCGTCCACGAAGGTCTGGCCGGAGAAGACATCCACGTTCAGGACGATGGGCTCGCCATCCGGGCGCAGGCGCATGCCGTTGCTATCCTTCTCCAGACCGATTTCATCCAGCAGTTGGTTGGCTGCCTCTGGGTCGTAGCGGTAGACCTCGAAGAGCTCGGGCTCGTCCTGGAGGTTGGGGAAAGCCACCTCGATGGGGGCATTCTCGCCCAGGTAGACCAGCTCGTTGAGCTCTTCCCGGTTGATGGCCAGGTTCAGGGCCTTGCGGAAGCGGATGTCGGTGATGAGGCTGTAGATGAACTCGTCGTCCCCCACGTAGTTCTGATTGGGGAAGATGGTCACGCCCATGGGATGTTCGGCCATGGCCTTGATGACCCGATAGTCGCCCTGCTCCCGGTTCTGCATGAAGAGGGGCAGGTCGCTCAGGCTGATGTTGCGGCTCTGGTAGTCCAGTTCGCCGGCGATGGCCTTGAGGGTGACCATCTGGCGATCTTCCACAGCCTGCAGGCGGATCTGGTCGATGTAGGGGAGCTGGCGGCCCTGGGGATCGATCTTGTAGAAGTAGGGGTTGCGCTCAAAGATCCAGGGCGGCCCGGCGGCGGTGAGCTTCCAGGCCCGCAGCACCGGCAGGTCCGGGTTGATGGCGATGCCCATCTTGTCCTGGATGAGCTGTACCCAGGATTCCAGGCCGGCCTCGTCCACTTTTGCCTGCAGCTCGTCCGGGTCCGCGTAGTTGGGGTGGAACTGTTTCAGATAGTGGGCCGGCGCCTTGCCGATGTCCCCACCCCAGACGTAGGCCAGGTTGAGCAGGAAGAGGCCGTTGGGCTGGGCGAACTTCACCTTGAAAGTGTGGTCGTCGATGCGCTCGAAGACGGCGGGCTCGCCGCCGGCCATGATGATGGTGGGCGGCGCCGGCGACAGCTCGGGATTCATGGCGATGTCCTCATACCAGAACATGATGTCTTCGGTGGTGAAGGGCTCGCCGTCGGACCACTTGTGGCCCTTGCGGATGGTGAAGGTGAATTCGGTGCCGTCGTCGGAGACTTCCACTGACTCGGCCAGGTTGGGGCGCCACTCGGTGCAGGTCTCGTCGTAGAGGACCCACGGTTCTATGGAGTAGCCGCTGGCGCCGTTGGCGTCGGCCTGGCCGGTCACGGCCATGTCCCAGATGCCGCCGTACTTGCCGGGCTGCTCCAGGGGTTCCACCACCAGGGGCGTCTCGGGGAGCCGCTCTTCCAGGGGGGGCAGCTCGCCGGCCGCCACCTTTTCCGCCAACATGGGGGCCTCGTTGCCCGAGTCCACGGGGGCGGTAGCCACGGATTCGGTGCTGCTGGATGCTTCCTGGGCGGGGGCCGGTTCATTGGCCGAGGGCGCAGCAGGCGGCGGCGCAGTGGGGCCGCCACAGGCTGCCAGCAGCGCGGCCAACACCAGGGTAGCCAGCAGCGGGAACAGATGGGTTCGTGCAGACGCGTTCCAGTGCATGGGACCTCCTTTGATGGACATGCGATTGAATAGCCAAAGAGAGATGGCGAATGGCCGATGGCAATCGACCCATGGCAATCGAACGGTGAATGGCAATCGAATGACAAGAGCTGTGTCCGGCGGTCCAGGTTTATGGGAGGGACCGCCTGGCGTCGGAGGGGGCAACGGACAGCAGTACGGGAATACCGGGTCGCCCTGCAGTCGGCGGTGGTGGCCGATCCTGGGCTGGCCCTGGCTGCGCCGCTATTTTGTTCGCCTGTAGAACTAACGGCCTGGGTGTATTGTAGCATACCCATGGGGTGACGTCAACCGCCATTTTCGGCGGGCATTACACCGCCGCCTGTTTTGACACCCGTTCTCCTTCGTGTTAGGATAGGCAGGTTGCGACATTATTTCGACCCATGGAACGGTGCAGGCCACTGGCCTGGGCTACCCAATGAGTCAGTCCGGAGGATGTCAACATGGCAAAGTGTGAACATTGTGGCCGGGGACCCCAGTTTGGGAACAACCGCCCGTGGTCCAAAAAGGCGACCCGTCGGCGCTGGAACGTCAACATCCAGAAGGTCAAGGTGCTGGAAGCAGGCCGGTTGGTCTCAAAGCGGCTCTGCACCTCTTGCATTAAGACGCTGGAAAAGGCCTGATCCAGGCAGTCCGACCGGAGCGGCCCATCAGCCCCTGTCGCCCATCCTATGGGGTACGCCTCCCTGGCGATCCCCGCAACGATAAGCGCCAACTCCCACATGGAAGTTGGCGCTTTGTCGTTCCGCTTGTTGTTGCGGTTGCCGTTCCGCTTGTTGTTTCCGTAGTCGCCCCGTCGTGGTTTCAGGGCATTGCTCAGGCAGCCATGGCCCGGCGCAACTGACCGCACCCCGCGTTGATCTCGATCCCCCGGCGCAGGCGGACCGTAGCCGGCACGCCATTTTCGTTCAGGATTTGTACGAAGCGCCGGGTCTCTGCATCGCTGGTGGGCTGGTACGGGCTGTCGGGAATGGGGTTCAACGGGATCACGTTGACATGGCACAGGAGCGGCTTCAGCTTCTGGGCCAGCTCCAGGGCCAGCTCCGGCGCATCGTTGATGCCCCGCATGAGCGCATACTCAAAGGTAACCCGCCGGTGGGTCTTCTCGATGTAGCGCTGGACCGCGGCCAGCAGCTCTGCCACGGGGTAGCGCCGGTTGATGGGCACTAGCTGACTGCGGATCTCGTCGTTGGGCGCGTGCAGGCTGACGGCCAGGCCGATCTGAAGGCCCTCTTCCGCCATGCGGTCAATCATGGGGATGAGCCCCACGGTGCTCAGGGTGATGTGCCGGGCGCCCAGGCCAAAGGCCTCGGGATCCGTCAGGCGGCGCAGGGCCGTCCAGACGTTTTTGTAGTTGTGCATGGGTTCCCCCATACCCATGAGCACGATGTTGGTCACGTGGGTCGGCCGCTCCACCTCCATGGCCGGTGGAGCGTGGGGGGTGGCCAGGTAGCGGGCAAAGTAGAGCACCTGGGCCACGATCTCGCCGGCGGTCAGGTTGCGGGCCAGGCCGCCCTGGGCCGTGGCGCAGAAGGTGCACCCCATGCCACAGCCGGCCTGGCTGCTGATGCAGAGGGTGCGCCGCCGCTCATAGAGCATGAGCACCGCTTCGATGCTCTGCCCATCCGGCAGTTGGAAGAGCACCTTCTGGGTGTTCCCGTCCGCGGAAACCACCTCCGCGATGGGTGTCAGCGGGCTGACCGTGGCCTCGGCCTCCAGCCGGGTTCGCAGCGCGGCCGGCAGGTTGGTCATGCTGGCAAAGTCTGCCGCATAGCGCTTGTAGATCCAGTCCCAGATCTGCCGGGCCCGGTAGGCCGGCTGGCCCAGAGATTTGACATAATCGGCCAGCTCCTCCTGGGTCAGCTCCAGGAGGGAGCGTTTTGGGGCCTGCTCCCGGGCTGCGTCCGTCTGGGTTGGATGGGTGGTACCGTACAAAGGAATGTTGGTCATGCCCTGATTGTATCCCAGGCCCACAGCTCCGGTCAACTCATGGGCATATTTCCGGGTATATTTCACAATCGTCGGAGTTTACCCCTTGGACGCCGGCCGCTGTAGGGGCGCTGCTTGCTGCGCCCGTCGTGGACAGGGCTGCCCATCATTTGAGGGCGGGGAAAATTTGGCCGAAAGCCGCGGAAACGGGTATCCTGTTCAGGATAGGGAGAAAGAAGATTGGGGCAGCTTCCCGGGAACGCTGCGCCCCGCGCCGGTGTGGGAGCCGGCACCCTTCATAACACCAAATCTGCCAAAATTGGCCAGCCGGTTTACAGAGCCGGGTGGCCCGCCTGCCAGCCAAAAGTCAAAGCACAATGGGTAAAGTACGCATCGTTACGGACAGCAACGCCTATTTGTCGCCGGATGTCCTGGAAAAATACCAGATTGAGGTCATCCCACACCGGATCAAGGTGGGGGGCGCCCTGGTGGAAGAGGACAGCTCCTTCACCGCCGACCAGCTCTTCCGCCGCCTGCAAGAAGCCCAGGCCCGGGGATCCAACCGCCTGCCCGACGTCCATCCGGCCGATGTCAACACCATCCTGGACGTCTATCAGCGCCTGGGCCGGGAGAGCGAGCAGATCGTCTCCCTTCACATGAGCAGCGCGCTCAGCGGCATGTGGCAACAGGCGCGCCGGGCCGCGGAGATGCTCAAAGGGCGCTATTCCATCCGGGTGATCGACAGCCTCAGCACCTCCTTCGGCCTGGGGCTGCTGGTGGAGCAGGCCGCCCGGGCCGCCGAAGCGGGCGCTTCCATCCATGAGATCGCCCGGGTGGTCAACGGCGCCATCCCCCACCTCTACGTCACCATCTTCGCCGAGAGCCTCCACTTCCTGGAGCGCAGCGCCCGACTGGGCCCTTCCCAGAGTGTACTGGGCACCATGCTGGGCATCAAGGCCATGCTCATGATGGAGGAAGGCCGCCTCATCCCCCTGGAAAAGGTCCAGACCCGGGAGGAGGTGGTGGACAAGCTGTATGAGTTCGTGGCTGAATTTGCCCACGTGGAACGGGTGGGGGTGCTCCAGCACAACTATGAAGCCCCCCAGGAGGCCCTGCTGGAGCGGCTGCAGGAGCTCCTGCCCAAGGTGACCATCAGCCGCCTCACCTACCCGCCCAGCCTGGCCAGCTACCTGGGCCCCAACATGATCGGTGTCATTGTCTACGAAGGGACTTTCTGACCTGTGGCAGTGTCTGCATTCCAACGGCTGCTTCGTGTACTGGAACTGGAAGAGAAACAGGGCTGGCGCAACCGGGCCGTCATCGGCGGCCTGGCCGCCATGGGCGAACGATGGGCCGATGACGCCCGTCAGGAAGGCGCCGACACCCGCGTGGTGGAGATGGTGCTGCTCCTGATGGTGAACTACGAGGAGGCCGACCAGGAAAACCGCCCCGACATCTTGGAAGCCATGCGCCAGGCCCTGGGCGGTCTCTTCGCAGATCTGGACGAGCTGCTGGCCCAGACGGGTATCCGCCTGGGCGATGGGGCAACCCCGGCCGGCCAGCCGGATGAAGGCGAGGTGGCTGCCCCACCAGAGGAGGCCGCTGTCGCGGCCGTCCCCCCGCCAGAGCCCACCCACGTGGCCGAGGCCCGCATCCGGCAACAGCAGGCCCGCCGCGACCCCGCCCAACTGGAGGCATCGCCCCAGATCCTCGCGGGCGTGGGCAGCGCCACCGCCGAGCAACTGGCCCGGCTGGGCATCCACCGGGTGATGGATCTCCTCTGGCACCTGCCCACCCGCCACGAAGACTACAGCACCCTGCGCCCCATCGCCCAACTGGAGCCCAACGAGACGGTCACCATCATCGCCAACCTGTGGGACATCCGGGAGCGGAAAGTCAGCATGAACCGCCACCTGGTGGAGGGGATCCTGGCCGACGCCAGCGGCACCATCCGCGCCACCTGGTGGAACCGCTTCGTGCGAAAACAGCTCCAGGTGGGCAGCACCATGCGTTTCAGCGGCAAGGTGGGCCTCTTCCTGGGGCAGAAGACCCTGGAGAACCCTGTCTTCGAGGATGTGGACGAGGAGATGGTGGCCACCGGGCGCCTGGCCCCGGTCTACCGCCTCACCGAGGGGCTCTCCAACAAGCGGCTACGCAACATCATCAAAACGGCCCTGGACGACTACGCAGACCTGTTGGCGGACCCCCTGCCCCAGTCCATTCGGGACGAATACGATCTGCTGGATCTGCCCACGGCCCTGCGTCAGGTCCACTTTCCAGACAGTCCGGAGCAGCTCCAGCAGGCCCTGCGACGGCTGGCCTTTGAGGAGCTCTTCTACCTGCAGTTGGGCGTGGCTCAACGGCGTTACGCCCTGCGGCAGGCTACGGCCCTCCCCATGCCCGTGGATCCGCTGCTGCTGCGTCGCTTCACCGAGGGGCTGCCCTTTGCGCTGACCGGCGCCCAGCGTCGGGTGATCGACGAGATTGGGGCCGATATGGCCCGGGCCGTGCCCATGACTCGCCTGGTCCAGGGGGACGTGGGCAGCGGCAAGACGGTGGTGGCCGCGGCGGCCATGGCCATCGCCGCCGCCCATGGAGCCCAGTCCGCCCTGCTCGCGCCCACCCAGATCCTGGCCGAGCAGCACCACCGCAGCCTGAGCAACCTGTTGGCCCATGCGACCCGGCCCGATGGCTCCCCCATCCGGGTGGCCCTGCTCACCGGACGGGTGACCGGCGCGGAGCGAGAGGCCATCGTGGCCGGCCTCCGGGAGCCGGACAACCCCGACGCCATCGATGTGGTGGTGGGCACCACCGCCCTGATCCAGGAGGCGGTGGAGTTCCACAACCTGGGCTTCGTGGTGGTGGACGAGCAGCACCGCTTCGGCGTGGAGCAGCGGGGCGCCCTGCGCAACAAAGGATCCCAGCCCCACCTCCTGGTCATGAGCGCCACGCCCATTCCCCGCAGCCTGGCCCTCACCCTCTACGGCGACCTGGACGTGAGCGTGCTGGACGAGATGCCGCCAGGACGCACGCCGGTGAAGACCAAGCGCTTCTACCCCCGGGAGCGGGAGCGCCTCTACAGCTTCATCCGCCGCCAGGTTCAGGAAGGGCGCCAGGCCTATATCGTCTACCCCCTGGTGGAGGAGAGCGAGAAGCTGGAAGCCGGCGCGGCCACAGCCGAGTATGAACGGCTGCGCACCGAGATCTTCCCCGACCTGCGCCTGGCCCTGCTCCACGGCCGCATGAGCGGCGCGGAGAAGGACGAGGTGATGGCTGCCTTCGCTGCGGGCGAATACGACATCCTGGTGAGCACCACCGTCATCGAGGTGGGCATCGACGTACCCAACGCCTCCATCATCCTCATCGAGGATGCGGAACGCTTCGGCCTGGCCCAGCTCCACCAGCTTCGGGGCCGGGTGGGCCGGGGGCAGCACCAGAGCTACTGCGCCCTCATCAGCCGGGTGCCCGCTGGAAGCGAGGCCGAAGAGCGGCTGCGGGCCCTGGAAGAGATCGACAACGGCTTCGAGCTGGCCGAGAAGGATCTGGAGCTGCGAGGGCCCGGCGACTTCCTGGGAACTCGCCAATCGGGCCTGCCGCCATTGCGGGTGGCCCAGCTCAGCGACATGGCTACCCTCAGCGCCGCGCGGGAAGCAGCCCAGGCCCTCATCCGTCGGGATCCTGAGCTGGCTGACCATCCCCAGCTGGCCCAACAGGTGCAGCGCTTCTGGCGGGGCCATGGGGATGTGAGCTAAAGAATTGCGAAACTAAACCCCACTTCCGAAAGGAAACACCATGAAACTGGGCTGTTTTCAGAGCAACCGGGGTCTGCGTCAACTGGCCTTCGGAGAATTTGTGGCGCAGGCCAAAGCCCTGGGCTATGAGGCCATCGACGCGCCGCCCAACAACGGCGAGGCGGTGGCCCTCTGCCGCCAGCAGGGCCTGACTGTCCACGCCACCAGCGCGCTGGTGCCGCCCGACCTGAGCCGGGACAGTGCCCGCCAGGAGGAGATCGTCAACCAGGTGAAGGCAGCCATCGACGCGGCCGCAGCCAGCGGGGTGGGCGTCATCACCCACCTGATCGGCCGGGATCCTGCCCTCAACGGCGACGACAACATCGCCCTCTTCAAGGAGGTGTACACGCCCATTGCCGCCCACGCCGAAGCCCAGGGGGTGCGCCTGGCCTTCGAGAACTGGCCCCGCAACGGCACCATGCTGGCCATCACGCCGGAGCTGTGGGGAGCCATGTTCAATGCCGTGCCCTCACCCGCCCTGGGCCTCTGCTACGACCCCTCCCACCTCTACTGGCTGGGCATCGACTACATCCAGCCCATTCGAGACTTCGGCGAGCGCATCTACCACGCCCACGCCAAGGACACGGAGATCCTGGCGGCCGGACGTGACCAGTTCGGCATCTACGGCCGGCAGTTGAGCAGCACCAGCCCGGCCAACTGGTGGCGCTATCGCCTCCCCGGCTACGGCGCCATCGACTGGGCCCGCTATCTGGATACCCTCTACCAGGTGGGCTATGACGGCGTGCTGAGCGTGGAACACGAAGATCCGGTGTGGGACGCCACCCCCGAACTGGCCTTCCGTGGCTTAAAGCTGGCCCGCCAGTTCCTCCTGCCGTTCCTGGCGTAGGAGCGGAGGTCACCCATCCCTGTGTGACAGGGATGCCGGGTACGCGCTGGCCCCCATGTCCGACCGGGAGGCCGGATCCGCGACATGGGCGCGAACCCACCGATGCATCGCGCATCGGCTGACCGCTGGGCACATGGACGTCGGTACTCTGCGGTGTTTTTGTGTGAAGTCACAGCGGATTGCAGTTGGAGGTTGATTCAGCCAACACCTCCACATCAACCTCCAACCTGCAATCTCCCCAATCTTCAATCTTCAATCTTTAACCGAACCCTCACCGCTGGTCCAGGGGCACGTAGTCCCTGGCTTCTTCGCCCAGGTAGACCTGGCGAGGGCGGGCGATACGCTGCTCCGGATCGGTGACCAGCTCCACCCACTGGGCCAGCCAGCCCGGCGCCCGACCCAGGGCGAAGAGCACGGTGAACATGTCCGTGGGGAAGCGCATGGCCTTGTAGATGATGCCGCTGTAGAAGTCCACGTTGGGGTAGAGCTTGCGGGAGATGAAGTACTCGTCGTTCAGGGCTACCTCTTCCAGCTTCAGGGCAATGTCCAGCAAGGGGTCGGTGCCGGTCACCTCGAAGACGTCGTAGGCGATCTTCTTGATGATGCGGGCCCGGGGGTCGTAGTTCTTGTAGACCCGGTGGCCGAAGCCCATGAGCCGGAATTCGCCCTTCTTCACCCGCTCGATGTAGGACGGCACATTCTTCACATCGCCGATTTCGGTCAACATGCGCACCACGGCCTCATTGGCGCCGCCGTGGAGGGGGCCGAAGAGGGCCGCGGCCGCGCCGCTCATGGCGCTGTAGGGGTCGGCCTTGGCCGAACCGATGCTGCGCATGACCGAGGTGGAGCAGTTCTGCTCGTGATCCGCGTGGAGGATAAAGAGCACATCCAACGCCTTGGCCAGCACCGGATTCACCTCGTAGGGGGTCTGGTTCATGTAGTCCAACATGTAGAGGAAGTTGGTGGTGTAATCCAGTTCGCTGCGGGGGTAGTTGTACGGCCGGCCGATGCGGTGGCGATAGGCGAAGGCCGCCACGGTGGGCAGCTTGCCCAGGATGCGCAAGATCTGCTTGTTCCGCACCGCGGGGTCATCCACATTCCGGGCTTCCGGATGGAAGGTGGAGAGGATGGAGAGGGCGCTGATGAGCATGCTCATGGGGTGGGCGTCGTAGCGGAAGGCCTCCAACATGCGGGCCAGGTTTTGGTGGACGAAGGTGTGGTGGAGGACGTCGTACACCCACTTTTCGTACTGCTCTTTAGTGGGCAACTCCCCGTAGATCAGGAGGTAGGCCACTTCCAGAAAGGTGCTCTTCTCGGCCAGCTGCTCGATGGGGTAGCCCCGGTAGCGCAGGATGCCCTTTTCGCCGTCGATGTAGGTGATGGTGCTTTTGCAGGAGGCGGTGTTGGCATAGCCCGGGTCGTAGGTCATCAGGCCAAAATCTTCCGGATCCACCTTGATCTGGCGCAGGGCCATGGCCGGGATGGTGCCGTGTTCGATGGGGATCTCGTAGCTCTTGCCCGTGCGGTTATCGGTGATGGTCAGGGTATTCTTGCTCATGAAATGACTCCTGGTATGATGAACTTTTTGTGGACGTTTTAAGGATCCATCGTCCAACCGGGCTGGGGACGATGGGGGGCATGGCGGGCCGCCGACCATAGAAATGGCCGGCCACGGGCCAACGCCCACGGCGACTCAGGATTCATCCTCCACCGGGTAGGGGAGG
Organism: Litorilinea aerophila; assembly: GCF_006569185.2. Lineage (NCBI taxonomy): Bacteria > Bacillati > Chloroflexota > Caldilineae > Caldilineales > Caldilineaceae > Litorilinea > Litorilinea aerophila. Next base: position 188,983 of record NZ_VIGC02000003.1, read on the forward strand.
GGCTTGCCCTGGACGCCGGCGATCAGGTTTTCGGCTGCGATCAGGGCCATCTTGGTGCGGGTGGCCACCGACGCGCTGGCAATGTGGGGCAGGACCACACAGTTGGGTAGCTGGAGCAGGGGATGATCCACCGGCAATGGCTCGGGCTCGGTTACGTCCAGCCCGGCGGCCAGGATCTCCCCGTTGACCAGCGCCTGATACAGGGCTTCCTGATCCACCACCGGGCCCCGGCTGGTGTTGATCAGGATCGCGGTCTTCTTCATCTTGCGGAATTTCTCGGCGTCGAACAGGTGGTAGGTGCTGGCGTTGAGGCGGGGATGCAGGGTGATGAAGTCACACTCGGCCAGAAGGGTGTCCATGTCCACGTAGGTGGCGCCCAGCTCATCGGCCACCTCGGGCCGGGGGCGGACGTCGTGGTAGAGGATCCGGCAGTTGAAGCCCCGCAGCCGGCGGGCCACTGCCCGGCCGATCCGTCCTAGCCCCACGATGCCCACCGTGCTGCCGTGGACATCCTGGCCCGCCATCCACATGGGTTTCCAGGTGGTCCATTCCCCCCGACGGATGGCGTCGATGGCTTCGGGGATGCGCCTGGCCGTGGCCAGGAGCAGGGCCACGGCCAGGTCCGCGGTGGTCTCGGTGAGGACGCCGGGGGTGTTGCCCACCGCGATGTTGCGCCGGCGGCAGGCAGCCACGTCGATGTGGTCATATCCCACAGACAGGGTACTGACCACCCGCAGGTTGCTGCCTGCCGCGTCCAACAGCTCTTCGTCGATCCGTTCGGTCAAAAGGCAGTAGAGCCCGTCGATGCCCCGCACCCATTCCAGCAACGTCTCCCGGGGGATAGGGTCGTCCGAGTCCCACTGGCGCACCTGGCAGACCTCCTGGACCCGGGCCAGGCCCGCCTCTGGAATGCGCCGGGTGATGACCACGTTGGGCTTGCTCATGATCGCTTCCTGTTTCGTCTCCTGTGAGGTGGTGTTGGAAGTGGCTCAATCATACATGATCGGTTCACGCCAGGCTGCTCTTGCCCCCCTCACCCCCAGCGATGGGGGCTGAACAGTGACCCCGGGTGGTTTTACGCCGCCTGGTAGTAGTAATCCCGCAGGCGGCCTGCCAGCTCCACCGGCAGACGGCCCACCACCCGGGTTCCTTCGGGCCGGTGTTCCTCCTGTTCCACAAAGCCGTGGGTATGGATCAGGGCCACCAGTTCCCCCTCGCCGTAGGGGATGAGCACATCCACCGGAACCATACGCTGGCGCAGGACCTCGTCGATGGTCTGCAGCAGCTGGTCCAGCCCCTCGCCTGTGCGGGCGCTGATGGCCACGGGGTTGGTGTATTCCAGCCGGGCTCGGCGCAGCCGTTCGCTGGCCACCGGGTCGTCGGGAGAGAGCCGGTCGATCTTGTTGAGCGCGGTGACGATGGGTTTTTCCCCCGCGCCCAGATCCTCCAGCACCTCCTCCACGGCCGCCTCCTGCTCGTCGGCGTTGGGGTGGGAGATATCCACCACGTGGACCAGCACATCCGCCTCGGTGACTTCCTCCAGGGTGGCCCGGAAGGCTGCCACGAGCTGGGTGGGCAGCTTCTGGATGAACCCCACGGTGTCGGTGAAGAGCACCACGTGGCCGCTGGGCAGCTCCACCCGGCGGGTGGTGGGATCCAGGGTGGCGAAGAGCTGGTCCTCGGCCCGCACGCCGGCATTGGTGAGGGCGTTGAGCAGGGTGCTCTTTCCGGCGTTCGTATAGCCAACCAGGGCGACCACCGGCGTGGCAGCGCGGCGACGTTGCCGGCGGTAGTGGCTGCGGTGCTTGCTGATTTCGTCCAGCTGGCGTTTCAAGAAGGCGATGCGCCGCCCGATCTCCCGGCGGTCCACTTCCAGCTGGGTTTCACCCGGGCCGCGGACCCCCACCCCGCCGCCGGCGCCACCGGCCCGGCCGCCCACCTGGCGGGCCAGGTGGGTCCAGGCTCGGGTGAGGCGGGGCAGCCGATACTCGTACTGGGCCAGCTCCACCTGAACGGCACCTTCTCGGGTGCGGGCATGGCGGGCGAAAATGTCCAGGATCAGGGCCGTGCGGTCCAGCACCTTTACCTCCTCGCCCAGCACCTTCTCCAGCTCCCGCTGCTGCCTGGGCGAGAGCTCGTCGTCGAAGATGACCACATTGGCACCCAGCTCCAGGACCAACATCTGGAGCTCTTCCACCTTGCCCTTGCCGATCAGGGTGGCGGGGTTGGGACTCTCCAGCCGCTGGGTCACCGTGCCCACCACCTGAACGTCGGCAGTCCTGGCCAGCAGGGCCAGCTCCTCCAGGGAGTCCTCCAGGGGCAGATGGCCTGGGTGCCCGGCCAGCTCTACGCCTACCAGCACCGCCTTTTCCTGGGGCGGCGCGGTGGGCACCAGCCCCGCTTCGTCCCGGGGCACTGCCCGGGGACCTGCGGCAGTTTCCGTCCCGGCGTTTCCCCGCCTGCGGGTCTGTTGGGCATTGGATTGAAAAGATTTCGGGTTCGTCATGGCTTCTCGCGATCTGGCAGAGATGTGCTCTGCCATTCTGGGCACGGGCCGATGGGGCTCCGTGTCCCCGTCTCTATCTTTCTGCGTCGCTATCCGCCTACCTGGACATAGGCGGCAAAGATCCAGCCAGAAACCGGCTCGATAATCTGGAGCCAGCGGCCATCTTGGCTCACGGCAATGGCCGTCACCGGGGTGCCGGCCGTCAACACATCCGTCTGAGGGTAGGCAATGTCCGGCCCGCTGCGCACATTCAGGGTGGGCGTCGAAACCTGGTATCGACGCACAGCCAGCCGCACCACCGCATAGGGCGGGCTATCTTCCCGGAAGTACAGGTACTCGTTGTTAACCCAGCCCTCCGCCGGCGTCTGGATGTGGGACCAGGTGCCATCGGCGGTGAAGTCGTCCACCGTCACCGGTTCGCCCTGGGCCAGCAGGGCCACCTGGGCGGCCTCTGGATCTGGCCTGGCCCGGACCCACAGGGGGCCGGCGCCGGCCCACGCCCCCCGGGGGAGGGGGTAATGCTGCCGAAGGTAGGCAGCAGCCTCGGGTTCAAAGGGCAGAAACCGGCCCACGCCGCCAAATCCAGTCCCCTGGAATCCTGGGACGAGCACCCACCTTGCAGCCAGGCTCGTCAGCAGCAGGGCGACGGCCAGGGCCAATGGCACTCCCCACCGTCTCCGGGGTAGCCTGCGGCCCAGGCCCGACGCCCGGGCCAGGCCTTCCTCCACCTGGGCCCGCCAGGGAGCAGGGACGTGGAAAGGGCCGGCAGGCTGGCGGTTCGACCTGGGGTCCCCTGAACGCCCTCCGGCCGGCGTCCCCTTTAATTGTACACCAACTTGGCCCAATTGTCCCTCACCCGGCCCGGCTGTATCGCCTTTTCCCGGCCGCGGACGGGGGGCGGCAGGGCCGGAGCGGGTGGGCATCCAGCCGCGCAGCCAGCGCCAGACGGGATGGGGCGAGGGCGCCCTGTGTCCCAGGGCCATGGCCCAGCTCTCCACGGCCCAGGCGGCTGCCTCTGGCGCCAGCGCCAGGTTCTCCTCCAGCCGACGGGCCAGACGCGCGTGGAGGGTCTCCGTTGGCAGCCACCGGGGGGCGGCCAACAGCTCCTGGGGGATACGCTCCCGCTGTGCCTGCACCAGGACAAAGATCTCCCGGCGATAGTGGCCACAGTAGTCGTTCAGGAGCGCCTGGGTACGGCGAGGGTCGTGGGCCAGCGCCATGCCGTGGCGTTGGATGAGCTGGCGCAGGATGCGGCGTGGCTGCTCATGCATGGTGGCTCGTCCGGTGGAGGAGCAGGGTCAAACCGGAACCGGCCGGAGGTTCCTCAACCATGGGCCAGGCGGATCGTCCCTTCACAGGCGCCAAAGTGGATGCGGGTCCCTTCGGCCAGGGTGATGCTGCGGCCTGGCGGCACGGGGTGCACCGCGCCGGCGGCCGTGGTCGCGACCCAGGGCTCCGTCCCCAGGTTGCGGAGGCCCCAGATGCGGGGATCCTGGGGATGCTGGACCACCGCCGCCACCGGATCCTGGAAGTCGAAGGCCCGCTCTGGATCCACGTGGTGGGGAAAGAGGCGGGTGTTGTGGTTGAGCACCACCGTGGCCATCCCCCCGCCCGCGGCCGGCCGGGGTCCGCCGATGCGGATGCGGGGCGGCAGACGCAGGCCCTGGCCACAGGACCAGCACACGCCGGCCCCGGCTCCCTGCAGCCTGCGGCCATCGTAGAAGTTTTCGGCGCCGCAGTGGCTACAGGGGAAGATGGCATCCCGCAGGCGCACCAGCGCCGCCCGCCATTCGCTTTCCCGCACCCGGCCGTGGTCAGGGTCCCGGATGCCGTCGGTGAAGGCCCGGGTGAAGAGATCCCGCAGGAACTGGGGGTAGATGGGCCAGAAGGCCAGGGCGTTGTCGTGATAGCCGGGCAGGGGGCGGTTGCTTTCATCCGCCGGGTCGAAGATGAAGACGGGATGGGTGCCGTAGAGGCGGGTCATGGCGGGCAGGTCGAAGCAATGGAGGGCCGCTTCCTGGCGTCCTTCCAGGGGGTGGTGGTTCATGAGCAGGTAAAAGAGCAGGACGGCCAGGGAAAAGAGATCTGTCGCGGTGCTGGGGGTGGCTTCGCCTCGGACCAGCTCGGGCGCCATGAAGCGGGGGGTGCCGCCGATGGCCCCGGCCTGGCCGTCGATGTCCACGTTGTCGTTGTCGCAGATGCGGGTCTCGCCGGTGGCCGGGTCGAAGAAGACGTTGCCGAAGGAGATGTCTCGATAGCAGAGGCCCCGGGCATGGAGCTGGAGATAGCTGTGGGCCAGTTCGAAGCCGATGGTGGCCAGCACCCACAGGGAAGGCGTCACCCGCCGGGTGACCAGATCCACCATGCCCCGGAAGCGCTCCTCCCGCAGGGGCATCAGGTAGCCGAAGCCGGGTACGCCGTCGGCCTCCACCAGCTCCAGGGGCCAGAGGAAGCGGTCGCTGGGCGGCCCGGACTGCACGGCCCGTTCCAGCCGCTCCCGCAGGCGGGGGTCCTGGCGCAGGTAATGGGGGAAGAACCACTTGAGGGCCATGGGCTGGCCGTGGACCGACACCGCGTAGACTTCTCCCTGGCCGCCACTGCCCAGGAAGCGTTCAACGGCAATGGCCGGCCCCGGGGATTGGCTCTGGAGGGTGGTGCCAAGGGTGAGGAGTTGGTTCATGGCTCTCTATCCACCGGGCATGTCGAGGTCGAAACAGGGCGCGTGCAGGCACCATCTTAACATCGGTCGGAAGCTTCTGACAACCGGAAGGCACAACGGCACAACGGGCGGTATCAAGGAGGATTGGGTCATTGGGTGATTTTCTCACCGACAGGGCCAGCCCAGGGCGCGATACTGGGGTTGATGCCCTTTCGCGGTTGGCGACAGCGGGCGGGCACAGAGGCCCGCCCCTACGGGAACGGGCACCCCGTCGTAGGCGCAGCTCGTAGCTGCGCAGTCGTCGCTGTCCCTTCACCCGCCTGGGGTTGGCACCCACGGTAGGGGCCGCCCCCTGTGGCGGCCCGCTTCGGGCGGGCACAGAGGCCCGCCCCTACGGGAACGGGCACCCCGTCGTAGGCGGGGCGAATCATGATTCACCCCTATATACCGGACAAGGAGCGAAGCTCGTGAACTCGTTTTGTCTGTCCTTCGGGAACCCGTTCCGGGGGAAGGAAATTCGTGGCAGCTGAGCAAGACTTTCCGGGCGGCGTCGCAGGCAGCCCCGGTGGGGAGGTGCCCGGGCCGGACCTGGAGCAACTGAAGCAGCAGGTCATCGCCTGTCGACGCTGCCCCCGGCTGGTGGCCTGGCGGGAAGAGATCGCCCAGACGAAGCGCCGGGCCTACCGGGACTGGACCTACTGGGGGCGGCCGGTGCCCGGCTTCGGAGACCCCAGGGCCCGGCTGCTCCTGGTGGGGCTGGCGCCGGGCGCCCATGGGGCCAACCGGACCGGCCGCATGTTCACCGGCGACGGCTCGGGCGATTTCCTCTACGCGGCCCTTCATCGGGCCGGTTTTGCCAGCCAGCCTACCTCCCGTTCCCGGGACGACGGCCTGCAGCTATGGGATTGCTACATCACCGCGGTGGCCCGCTGTGCACCGCCCCAGAACCGGCCGACAGCGGCCGAGATCGCCAACTGTCGGCCCTTTCTACAGCAAGAGATCGCCCTCCTGCGGCGGGTGCAGGTGGTGGTGGCCCTGGGCCAGGTGGCCTTCAACGGCTACCTGCGCGCGCTCCAGGAGATGGGCCAGCCCCTGCCCCGCCTGACCTTTCGCCATGGTGCCCACTATCCCCTGGCGGAACTGGCCCAGCGCCCCGGCCTGCCCCATCTGCTGGCTGCCTATCACCCCAGCCGACAGAACACCCAGACCGGCCGCCTGACTGCCGCCATGTACGATGAGCTATTTCACCAGGTGAAGCGCTTGTTGAACCCGGGCGACAGGGCGTCGTAAGCCCCGCGTCGAGCCTCTCCCGCTCCCTCATCTCTTTCCTTTTGTGATATGCTACCAGAGCCTGGCGAGAAGACCAGGCGGACGTGCCCGCGTGGCGAGAACGAAAGGAAGAACCCACATGCAGAGCTCCTCAAGAATCAAGATCACCGACATCCGCCTGGTCCGGCTGCGGACGGTCCAGGAAGTGGGCGTGTTGGAGCCGGCCTGGAACCCCGGCGGGCAGATGCCCTTCACCGTGGGCGGCGGCTCCTATGTGGAGATCCACACCGACAGTGGCCTGGTGGGCATCGGCCCCGGGCTGGATCCTGCCCTGCTGCCCGCGGTCAAGGCCCAACTGGTAGGCCAGGATCCCTTCGACACCGAGCGCCACCTGGCCGCCCTGCGTTACTACGCCACGGGGCCGGCCTACCGGGGCAGCGCCGGCGTGGACATCGCCCTCTGGGACCTGATCGGCAAGGCCTGCGGTCAGCCCCTCTACAAGCTCTTTGGTGGTGGTCGGGACAAGGTGCCGGCCTACGCCAGCATGGTGCTCCTCTCCACCCCGGCGGAACGGGCCGAGCTGGCCGCCCGCCTGGCGGATGAAGGCTGGCAGGCCATCAAGCTGCGCCTTCACCACGCCACCATGGCCGAAGATATCGAAACCGTGACCCGGGTGCGGGACGCGGTGGGCGACCGCATGGCCATCATGGTGGACGCCAACCAGGCCCAGTCCAGCGGCAACTGGCAGCCTGGCGTCCTCTGGGACTACCGCCGCGCGCTGGAGACGGCCCGGGAGCTGGACCGGCTGGGCTGCTACTGGCTGGAGGAGCCCCTGCCCCGCTACGCTTTCAAAGACCTGGCCCGCCTGAACCAGGCGGTGGCCATGCCCCTGGCCGGCGGCGAGAACAACCGGGGCATCCACGAGTTCGTGCAGATGCTGGAGGGCAACGTCTACGACATCCTCCAGCCCGAGGGCATGGTGGGGGGCGGCCTGACGGAGCTGCGTAAGATCGGGGTGCTGGCCGAGGCCTTCGGGAAGAAGTGCGTGCCCCACCACGGCGGCCGGGGGCTGGGCACCATCGCCCACCTGCACCTGGTGGCCTCCTGGCCCCACGCGCCCTACCTGGAGCTGCTCCACGACCCGCCCATCGGCGACTATCGCCACGGTTTCTCCATCCTCCTGGATCCGCCGGTGGTGGACCAGGAGGGTTTGATAGCTGTGCCCCAGAAGCCCGGCCTGGGCGTGGAGGTGAACCCGGATCTGGTGGAAGAAGTGATTACCGTCTAGAAGGTCTGTCTGACATGAATCGTGGAACCTGGTACGCCCTGGCCGCTTACACGGTTTGGGGCGTGTTGCCCATCTTTTGGAAGTGGCTACATCATCTGCCCGCGCTGGAAATCGTAGCCCACCGGATGATCTGGTCCTTTGTCTTCCTGGCCCTGGTTTTGACCATGCGCCAGGAGTGGCAGGCCCTCTGGCGGGCGGCCAGACACCGGCGGGTGATCCTGGCCTTCCTGGCCACTGCCCTTCTGCTGACCGCCAACTGGCTGGTCTACGTCTGGGCGGTGAACGCTGGACACATCGTGGAGACCAGCCTGGGCTATTTCATTAACCCGCTGGTGAACGTGCTGCTGGGCGTTATCTTCCTGCGGGAGCGGCTACGGGCGGGGCAGTGGGCGGCCATTGCCGTGGCCGCGGCCGGCGTGCTCTACCTGACCGTCAGCTATGGCGCCCTGCCCTGGATCGCCCTGGCCCTGGCTTTCACCTTCGGCTTCTACGGCTTGTTGAAGAAGGCCACCCCCCTCACCTCCCTCCAGGGGCTTACCCTGGAGACCAGCGTCCTGTTCGTGCCCACGCTCCTTTACCTGGGGCTGTTGGGGTGGACGGGGACAGGATCCTTCGGCGCTGGGAGCTGGCGCACCGACCTGCTGCTCATCCTGGCGGGCGTGATGACCACCGGGCCGTTGCTGCTCTTTGCCGCGGCTGCGCGGCGGGTGCCCCTGAGCATGATGGGGGTGCTCCAGTACATCGCGCCGACCCTGCAGTTCCTGATCGGCGTCCTGCTCTACCACGAGCCCTTCACCCCGGTCCGGCTGGTGGGCTTCTGTCTGATCTGGATTGCGCTGCTCATCTATTCGGTGGAGGGCGTCATGGCACATCGGCGACCCGCCGCCGTGGCTGGCGGCGCGTAACGCGTCGTAAATCCTGGCAGAAATTCGCCGATGGTTTCCACCAGAGGGAGTGCGCCCAGAGGGCACCCGGAATTTCTGCCGCGGTATTGACGCCAGACTGTCGTAGTGCGTGAACGATACCCCAAGGAGTGTTCGCTGTGAGTTTCGGCATTACCAAGACCATTCCTGCCCGGGAAGGCATGGCGGCTGTGGACGCCCTGTACGACGGCTCCATCCGGGAGTATGAATTCCACATGGCCGGCAAGCCGTCCCGACTGAAGGTGGGGGACTATGTCTACACCATCTTCAACGACCAGCTCATCGGGCGGCTTCGCATCAAAGAGCTGATCCCCGGGGCGGTCAATCCCAAATCGGGCAAGCCCCGCACCCTGATCCTCGTGGAGGCGCCCGGCGAACGGCTGCCGGTGCCCATCCCCAAGAAGGGGCACCGGGGCACCCGCTACTATGACGGTGCGGAGTGGCCGGCATGATCGAGTTCATCCTCTGGTTCCTGGGCGTGCTGCTGGTGGCCATCGTCACCCTCAGTTTTCTGGGCAAGTGGGCCTCCGGCGTCATCCAGCGCCACATCGAGGAGCGGGTGGCGGCGCTGGATGCCATCGTGAACAGCGGTCGGGTGCCCGATAGCTGGCTGAAGTCCTATCGGGAAAAGGCCGCGAAATTGTTGGCCCGGGGCCAGGACCAGGCCCGGCTGGAGCGACTGGGACGCCAGGCCCAGAAGTACTGTCTGCGCCAGGTGGACGGGCTGATCAAGGACCTGAAGGATGGTTCGTTTACCCAGGATCCCAAGACCCGGGAGTTTCTGCTGCGGGAGCTGCAGCGGCGTCGCCGCCTGTGGGAACGGGCCGAGTGGTCGTCCCTGCTGGTGGAGCTGGCCCGCCAAGAGAGCCAGGAGACAGCCGGCGAGGAGTAGGTCACGCATCCCTGCGTGACGGAGGTGTCTGGGAGCCTGGCACTATAAAATCCGCTGGCCCAACAGCGAGGCGATCAGCTCCACGGCCAGCTCCGCGGTGCGATTTCCCTCGTCCAGAATTGGGTTGATCTCCACCACATCCACAGAGCGAACCTTTTCCGACTCAGCCAGGATCTCCATGAGCAGGTGAGCCTCCCGGAAGGTGAGGCCGCCGGCCACCGGCGTGCCCACCCCCGGCGCTACCGCGGGCTCGATGGCGTCCATGTCGATGCTGACGTGGATGCGGGCCAGGCTGCTCAGGCGGCTCAAGGCGCGGCGGGCCACCGTGGCCATGCCCAACTCGTCGATGTCCCGCATGGTGTAGACGTTGATGCCGCTCCCGGCCAGGGCCACCCGCTCCTCCGGGTCCAGCGAGCGCACACCCACCAGGACGATGTGCTGGGGCAGCAGCTTGGCACCAGGGTAGCCCAGGTCAACCAGGTCGGGATGGCCCCGGCCTGTGAGGACGGCTACCGGCATGCCATGGATGTTGCCGGAGGGCGAGCTGGCCGGGGTGTTGAAGTCCCCATGGGCGTCCACCCAGATCAGGCCCAGGGGGCCCGCGGTGGCCATGCCGCTGACCGTGCCGATGGCGATGGAGTGGTCGCCGCCCAGGAAGATGGGGATCTCCTGGCTGGCCGCGGACGCCTGGGCCGCGTCGAAGATCTGCTGACAGGCCTGCACCACCGCTGGCAGGTGATGCAGGCCACCCTCTGGGGTCTCGGTCCAGCTGCGGGCCTGGACCGCGGCTTCATGGCGCACGGGGACGGGCACGTTGCCCGCGTCCTCCACCTGGTGGCCCAATCCCCGCAGGCGTTCATACAGCCCGGCATAGCGGACCGCGCTGGGGCCCATGTCCACCCCCCGGCGCTGCTGGCCCAGGTCCATGGGAATGCCCAGAATGCGAAGTCGGTGGTGTTGGATGGCCGCCATGATTTTTTCCCTCCGTGCCTGCCTACGCCTGCTGCAGGGCCAGCCGGCCCGGGGTCACCAGGGGCGTTTCGGGCTCCCGCTGCACCTGGTTCAGGTGCCAGTAGAGACCCCGGCGGGCCATGAGTTCCTGGTGGGTGCCGCATTCTGCGATGCGCCCGTCCGACAGCACCACGATCAGGTCGGCGTTGCGGATGGTGGAGAGGCGATGGGCGATGATGATGGTGGTCCGCCCCACCATGAGCCGCTCCAGGGCCTGCTGGATGAGCCGTTCCGTCTCCGTGTCCACTGAGGAGGTGGCCTCGTCCAGGATGAGGATGGGCGCGTCTTTGAGGACGGCCCGCGCGATGGAGAGGCGCTGCTTCTGGCCGCCGGAGAGCTTCACGCCCCGTTCGCCGATGATGGTGTCGTAGCCATCCGGCAGGCGCATGATGAACTCGTGGGCGTTGGCAATCTTGGCCGCCTCGATCACCTCGGCTTCGGTGGCGTCTTCCCGGCCGAAGAGGATGTTGTCCCGGGCGGTGCCGTGGAAGAGGAAGACATCCTGGAGGACGATGCTGATCTGGCGGCGCAGGCTGGTCAGGGAGAGATCCCGCAGGTCGTACCCGTCCAGGGTGATGGCGCCCTGGGTGACGTCGTAGAAGCGGGGGATGAGGCTGGCCAGGGTGGTCTTGCCCACGCCGGTGGGGCCCACCAGGGCCACGGTGGCGTGGGGCGGGATCTCCAGGTTGATGTCCTGCAGCACCGGTTCGCCGGGGATGTAGCTGAAGCTGACGTTGTGAAAGCGGATGGCCCCCTGGGCCCGCCCTGGGAGGACGATGGCGTCCGGGCGCTCCTCCACCTCGGGCTTCTCTTCCATCAGCTCGGCCACCCGTTCCGCGCTGGCCAGGGCCTCCTGAATCTTTTCCCAGGCGTCGCTCAGGTGGTGCAGGGGCTGGTAGAAGAGCTCCAGGTAGAGGAAGAAGGCCACCAGCTCTTCCACCGCCAGCACCTGGTTCAGGATCAAGCGGCCGCCGAAGTAGATGATGACAATGGTACCCAGGGCCGAGGAAAACTGGATGAAGGGCTGGAAGATGGCCATCATCTTGAGCGCGTGAAGCAGAGAATCCCGGTAGCGGTCGATGCGCTCCCAGATGCGGCCCAGTTCGCTCTCCTCTCGGGTGAAGGTCTTGATCTCCCGGATGCCCGAGAGGTTGTCCGCCAGGATGGCGTTGAGCTCGCCCAACTCGTGCTGGCGTTCCCGGAAGGCCGGGCGCACATAGTGGGCAAAGGCCCGCAGGGACAGGAGGATCAGGGGGATGGGCACCATGCTCAGCAGGGTGAGCTGCCAGTTCATGCTCAGGAGCACCAGGGTCACCCCCACCAGGGTCAGCGCGTTCACCAGCACATCGGGTACCGCGTGGGCGATGAGCAGCTCGAACTTGTCCGAGTCGTTGACGACCCGGGACATGAGCTGGCCGGTCTGTTTGTCTTCGTAGAAGCGCAGGGAGAGGCGCTGGAGGTGTTCGTAGATGAGCTTGCGGGCGTCGGCCACCACGCCCCAGCCGGCCACGTGGGCCATGTAGCTGCGCAGGAACTGGAGGCCGGCCCGGGCGATGTAGACGGCCAGGGCCAGCAGGGCCAGGCGGGTGATCAGGGCCTGGGAGATGGGGTCGCTGTCGGCGTTGGTCACCGCGCCCACCATGGTCTTGATGATCCAGGGGATGAGTAGCTGGACGCCCACCAGCAGCAACATGCTGATGACGGTGATGATGAGGGAGCCGGTGTAATTTCGGGCGTACAGAAAGAGAAAACGTAGGGGCTTCATGGTCTGCGACTTTCTTTCCTTTGGATCCACCGATGATAGGGAGTGCACAGATAGAACCACAGATAGAACCGGAGAAAATCTGCGGTCATCTGTGGCATTTGTCCATCGAATCCAATGACAAATAGTATAAAAATTGTAGCGGGTGGCGGCCAGAATCGCAATTCAGGCCGGGTATAGGGGCACGGCTTGTGCCGCGCCTGCCTTGGACTTGAAATACACCCACGGGCCTGGCGAATTTGACATGCCAGGGGCTCCATGGTATAGTTCCCATCGTCAACGGCACCTGGGCGCTACGTCGACAGGGAGTCGGGGACGAGGCCAACAGCACTTTTGGCCAATAGCACCTTGAATGTTGACACCAGCTTGTTGATTGTGCCGCAGTGGCGGAACTGGCAGACGCGCTACGTTCAGGGCGTAGTGGGCGCAGGCCCGTGGGGGTTCAAATCCCTCCTGCGGCACCAAACCAGCCCCTTGCAGAGGCTGCAGCAACTTCTCACACTGTGGTTTTGGCTCATCTACCACAAATGTGCGCTACCCACCTCGGTTTCGAAGGGGGGCAACAGGTTCGCACACATTTGGGAGATGAGCCGTGGTTTTTAAAACCGAGATTGCACTCATCAAAAATGGGGAATGAAAACATTCGTTCCCCATTTTTGTGTTTTTCAGGTATACTGTAGCCCATGGCGGCAAACCCTTCTCCCAACCCACCCTCTCCACCTCCGGCCAGCACCCGGGCGCGAGTCATCCTCCTGGCGCTCATGGCCCTCTGCCTGCTGTTTGTGGTCAGCTACACCGGCCGCCTGGTCCAGCGCAGCCGGCTGCAGGCTGAGATCCAGCAATGGGAAGAGCGCCTCGCCCAGGAACAGGCCCGGCAGTTGGAACTCCAGGCTGAGCTGACCTATGTGAGCAGTGCGGATTACGTGGATGAGGTGGCCCGGGAGGAGTTGGAGATGGTGCGCCCGGGAGACACGGTCATCGTGGTCTTGGAGGGCACGCCGGTACCCACGCCCACCGTTACCCCCACCCCGACACCGGCCACCATGGCGCCGGAAACGTCATCCGCTCCCCCCTGGAAACAGTGGTGGGACCTTTTCGTCCAACAGGAGCTGCCATGAAAATCAAATTCTATGCCCATGCCTGTTTTCGCCTGGAGGGCGACGGCCTCTCCGTGGTGACCGACCCCTACACGCCCGGTCCCGGCGCCTCCAACTTCGACCCCATCCACGAGCCGGCCGACATCGTGATCATGAGTTCGGCTACGGATCGCTTTCACAGCGACCCCAGCCATATAACCGGCGATCCGGTGGTGGTCAATGCCGTGGAGATCCCACCCGAAGGAAAGACGGTTAAAGGGCTCCACATTCGGGTCTTCCAGACCATGGAGAGCCTCACCTACGACTTCGGGGATCGGGGGCCGGAGGCCAACGCCATGTACACCTTTACCCTGGACGGGATCCGGGTGCTGCACATCGGTGACATCGGGAATCCCATCTCGGAAGAGCACCTGCAGGCGTTGGAGGGCCAGGTGGATCTCATGTTTGCCCTCACCGGCGGCCACGCCACCATCGCCCTGGACGACCTGGACGCGGCCATTCGGCGCATCCAGCCCCGGGTGGTGATCCCCATGCACTACTACAGCCCCAAGGGCGTGCTGAATATCCTTCCGGTGGAGGAGTTCACCCGGCGCTACCCGCCCGAAGCCGTCACCCATGTGGGCAGCAGCGAGCTGGAACTAAGCCGGGAAACCCTGCCCGAAGGGCTCCACATCTACGTGCTGGAGCAGTCCCGGTAGGCGGGGGATCCCTACATCGGAAGGTTTTTCCCCATGTTTGAACTGATCCAGGAACTCACCGAACTCCCCGGCCCGGTGGGCCAGGAAGGCGCGGTCCTCGAGCGCATCGAGGCCCTCTGGCAGGAGGCCGGCGTGACCGTGACCCGGACCCGCCTGGGCAACCGGATCGGCCGGGTGGGCGGGGAGGGCCCCCGGGTCCTCCTGGTGGCCCATGCGGACGAGCTCTGCTACCTGGTGCGGGCCATCCACCCCGACGGCTTCCTCTGGCTGGCCAACGGCCAGGCCTGGCAGCGGACCACCTCCCTGCGCAATGCCTTCACCATCGGCCAGCGGGTCCAGGTCCTGGCGCCGGATGGGCCCATCCCCGGCGTGATCGCCACCGTCACCGGCCATCTGGCTTCCCTGGCCCTGCCCGAGCTGAACGAGCTGAGCTGGAAGGATTTCTGGGTGGACACCGGCCTCAGCCGGGACGAGCTCCTGGCCCGGGGTGTCACCCCGGGGACGCGCGTCATCTGGGATGGGCCGACCGTGCGCCTGGGTCGGGATCTGGTCATGGGCAAGGCCCTGGACGACCGGGCGTTGCTGGCGGTGCTGACCGAAGTGCTGCGGCGGGTCCCCACAGCGGAGCTGGGCTGCCAGCTCACCGTGGCCGCCACCGTCCAGGAGGAGATCGGCCTGGTGGGCGCTTCGGCCCTGGCCGCGCGGGAAGCCTTCGACGCGGCCGTCATCCTGGAGGTGGGCCTGGCCGGCGACGTGCCGGGCATTGGCCTGGAGACCATGCCGGTGCGCCTGGGCGGCGGACCCATTCTGGTCCACAAGGATTCCCTGGTGCACTACGACCATCGCCTGACCACGGCCCTGGCCCGCACGGCCGCCGCGGCTGACATCCCCCTTCAGCATGCGGTCTTCGGCTCCTTCGGCAGTGACGGCGCCGCCTTCATGAAGGCCGATGTCCCCGCCGGGCTGGTGGCCTTCCCCACCCGCTACACCCACACTCCTTTCGAGACAGCCCACCTGGGCGACATCGAGGCCCTCACCGCCTGGATGTGTGCCTTCGTCCGCCGGGCCCGGGAGGTCCTGGCTTAACCCACGTACCCGTGGCGCCCGATCCGCGCGGATGGCAGCCCTCGCCGTAGGGGCGGGCCCCCGTGCCCGCCCGCCGTCGCCAATCGTGAAAGGGTACCGGTTTGCCGTAAGGGCGGCTCCCAGCCGGCCGATGGTGCCGGACCCAGGCGGGTGAAAGGACGGGGACGGCTGCGCAGCTGCGAGCTGCGCCTACGAAGGGGCGGCCCTGTCCTGTAGGGGCGGGCCCCCGTGCCCGCCCGCCGTCGCCAATCGCGAAAGGGTACCGGTTTGCCGTAGGGGCGGTCTCTGGCCGCCCGTTGTTGCCACATCCCGGCTGGTGAAGGGACGGCGATGGCTGCGCAGCTACGAGCTGCGCCTACGAAGGGGCGGGCCCGCCCGCTGTCGCTAAGCGGCCGCCAGCTCCTCCAGGAGGGCGATGCTGGTGGCGATCCCCCGGTAGAAGTTGGGCAGATGGAACTTCTCGTTGGGTGCGTGGAGGTTGTCGTCGGGCAGCCCGAAGCCCAGGAGCACCACCGGCAGCTGGAGCTCCTCCTGGAAGACCGAGACGATGGGGATGCCGCCCCCCTCCAGCATGAAGACCGGGTCAGTGCCGAAGGTGCGGCGACAGGCCCGGGCCGCTGCCCGCATGGCCGGCAGGTCCGGCGGCGTCAGGAAGGGCTGGTACTTGTGGTAGGTGCGCACCTCCACCTGGATCGTGGGCGGGGCCAGCCGTTTCAGGTAGTCCGTAACCAGGGCCTCGATGCGGTCTGGATCCTGGTGGGGCACCAGGCGGCAGCTGATCTTGGCATGGGCCTGGGCCGGAATGACCGTCTTGAAGCCGTCGCCAGTGAAGCCGCCCCACATGCCGTTGATCTCCAGGGTGGGCCGGGCGCCGATCCGCTCCACCACGGTGAATTCGGGCTCGCCATAGAGGGCCGGCGCGCCGGTCTCGGCCAGGATCTCTGCCTCGCCGTAGGGGACCTGGGCCAGGGCGGCCCGCTCTTCGGGGGATAGGTCCCGCACCTGTTCGTAGAAGCCGGGCACGGTGATGTGGCCGTGCCGGTCGTGGAGCGCAGCCAGCAACTCACAGAGAGCCTGGTTGGCGTTGTGGATGGCGCCCCCGTAGCTGCCGCTGTGGAGGTCGTGGGCCGGGCCGGTGACCGTCACCTGGGCCGACCACATGCCCCGCAGCCCGTACAGGATGGCTGGCTGGTTCGGCGTGAGCATGTGGGAATCGGAAATCAGGGCCACATCCGCCGCCAGCTCGTCCACATGCCGGGTCACATACTCCTGGATGGTCCGGCCGCCGTACTCCTCTTCCCCTTCCACGATGAACTTCACGTTGACCGGCAGGCGGCCGGTGGTGGCCAGGAGCGCCTCCACGGCTTTGACGTGGATGAAGATCTGTCCCTTGTCGTCGGACGCGCCCCGCGCGTAGAGATCCTCGCCGTGGGGGCCGGCTTTGATGGTCGGCTCGAAGGGCGGTGTCTCCCACTCCTCCAGGGGATCCACCGGCTGGACGTCGAAATGGCCGTAGATGAGGACGGTGGGCTTGTCCGGGCCGGCGTGGAGCCAGTCCGCCCGCACCAGGGGGTGGGTATCCGAGGGGATCACCGAGACGTGTTCCAGGCCGATCTGCCGGAGATGGTCGGCCAGCCAGGTGGCCGCTCGATGAACGTCCTCCCGGTGGGCCGGCAACGCGCTGATGCTGGGAATGCGCAGCCAGTCCATCAGCTCGGCCAGTTGGCGGGAGCGGGCATCGGCCAGGTAGGCTTGCAGTGGGTCGTTCATGGGCATCTCCTTCTTGTTCGATGGTTGATCTGCGCTGGCTGAAGCGCCGTGGATGATTGGTCCATTATACCCGACCGCGCCGGGGCTGCCCATCTGGCCGATGTCTCCGGGGTGGACTCCTTCCCTGTCTCTCCGCACTCCCGGGCGGGGGACATCCCAGGTTTTAGCCCATCTCGTTTGTGCGGTTTGGAAACCGCACAAACGACGGTCCTGTCTGGAAACGGGATCGACGGCGGTGTCCGATGGATGGACTCCGACGATCTTGAACGATACCCGTGCCACCGTTCCACCATCTGGATTGACAGGGCCGACAGCGTGTGCTATATTTTCGGTCGGCGAACAAATTGCTTGCCGATTGTCGCCAGTTGCCCGGGGATGGCCATGGAATCGGCCTGCGGGCCGATTTTGAACGGCCTGATTTCCCCACCGCTGGCCCCAGTCGGGGTTCAAAAGTTTGAACCTGGAATAAATCGCGCCGCAGCGATCCCCTGGGCAGGCGACGTCCGCAGCCGGCAGCCAATCCACTTCCCAGGAGGCCAACCATGACAGCACCCAAGACCCGCGCCGCCCAACTGGCCGTCCACGGGGGCGAACCGGTGCGCCGGACCCCCTTCCCGCCCCGGGGGCACTTCGGCCCGGAAGAGAAGGCCGCGGTGGACGCCCTGCTGGAGCAGGCCATGGCCACCGGCGTGGCCCCCGGTTACAACGGACCGGAGGAGGAAGCCTACTGCCGGGAGTTCGCCGCCTACCTGGGGGGCGGCTTTGTGGACGGCGTCAACTCTGGCACTTCGGCCCTCTACGTGGCCCTGAAGGCGCTGGCGCTGGAGCCCTTCAGCGAGGTAATCGTGGCCGCGGTGACGGACCCCGGCGGCATGATGCCCATCCCCCTTCTCAACCTGATCCCCATGGTGGCGGACACCGCGCCCGGCAGCTTCAACACCGGCCCTGAACAGGTGGAGGCCCTGATCACCCCCCTGACCCGGGCCATCGTCGTCTCCCACATCGGCGGCGAACCGGCCGACATGCCCGGCATCCTGACGGTGGCAGAGCGCCATGGCCTGCCGGTCATCGAGGATGCCTCCCAGGCCCATGGCGCCCGGCTGAACGGCCGCTTCGTGGGCACTTTTGGGACCATCGGCATCTTCTCCACCATGTCCGGCAAGCACCATGCCTCCGGTGCCCAGGGTGGGCTGATCTACACCCGGGACGAGCAGCTCTACCAGGCGGTGCGGCGGGCCGCCGACCGGGGCAAGCCCTTCTTCCTGCCGCCGGGCTCCACCAACGTCACCGCCGGGCTCAACCTGAACCTGAACGAGATTGCTGCAGCCATTGGCCGGGTGCAGCTTCGCAAACTGCCGGAGATCGTCGCCCGGCGTCAGGTCGTGGTGGGGAAGCTGGCCGAGGGGCTGGCCGATCTGGCCACCGTCTCCCTGCCGCCCCTGCTGGACGGCGCTGAGGCCAGCTACTGGTTCCTGCGCCTGCGCTTCCACCCGGAGCGGGCACACTGCGACAAGGAGACCTACTGCCGGGCCCTGGCTGCTGAGGGGCTGCCCATCAACCCCAGCTACCGGGCAGCCCTTCCCCACACCATGGACTGGTTCGTGCACCGTCGCGTCTTTGGCCGCAGCGGTTATCCGTGGGCCAGTCCGGACTACCAGGGCGACCGGGAGCGCCAGTTCCCCTGTCCCAATGCCGAGGCCGCCATGGACACCCACTTCAACCTCCAGCTCCACGAAAACTGGGGCGCGGCGGAGATCGCCGACGCCCTGGCCATCTTCCGCAAAGTCGATGCCACCCTGCGTCGCGATTGAGGCAACTTAAGGCAAGGAGAGCTCCCCATGCGCATTATCGATGCCCACAACCATCCGGACTGGCACGGCCACGACCTGCAGAAATTTCTGGCCAACATGGCCCGGTACAACATCGAGAAGACCTGGCTGTTTTCCTGGGAGTGTCCCATCGGTGAGTATGACCCGGAGTACAACCACGTCTCCCTCATCGATCCCCGGGGCTACCCCATCCCCTTCAGCCGCTGCCTGGCCTACAAGCAACAGGCGCCCGACAAGTTCGTCCTGGGTTATGCGCCCGACCCCCGGCGGCCGGACGCCATCGACCAGTTGCAGGCGGCCATGGAAATCCACGGCGTGCGGGTCTACGCGGAGCTGAAGCTGCGCATGATGTACGACAACCCCGACGCGTTGCGGGTCTTTCGCTTCTGTGGCGAGAAGGGTCTGCCGGTGGTGGTCCACATCGACTACGAGTTCGACACCGGGCGCCGGTATCCCCGGCCCAACTGGTGGTACGGCGGCGGCATCGAAGCCTTTGAGCGCGCGGTGCGGGCCTGCCCGGAGACCATCTTCGTGGGCCATGCGCCTGGCTTCTGGGCCCACATCTCTGGCGATGACCAGTACGACAAGGTCCCCTACCCCACCGGCCCCATCGTCCCCGGCGGCAAGGTCATCGAAATGTTCCGCACCTATCCCAACCTCTACGCCGATCTCTCCGCCGGCTCCGCCTACACCGCCCTGACCCGGGACCGGGCCTTCACCCGGGATTTCCTGCTGGAGTTCCAGGATCGGCTGCTCTACGGCCGGGATTACTTCGACAACCGCATGCAGGAGCTGCTCAACTCCCTGGAACTGCCCGAGGAAGCGCTGGCCAAGATCTATGCCGGCAACGCGCTCCGCCTGGTACCCGATGAAACTGGTACCCGATGAAGCTTGAGCCCCAAGGAGATGCCGCAATGAGCACCGCCCAGAGCCAACTGGCCATCCACGGTGGCCCCAAGGCCGTCACCATCCACGACGAAAGCCTCTTCCACTGGCCCATCATCACCCAGGAGGACGAAGAAGCTGCGCTGGACGTGCTGCGCCGGGGGGCCATGTCCGGCACGGATGTGACGGTGCAGTTCGAGGAGGAGTTCGCCCGCTGGCAGGGGACCCGCTACGCCCTGGCCTTCAACAACGGGACGGCCGCGCTGCAGGCGGCCATGTTCGGCTGTGGCATCGGCGTGGGCGATGAGATCATCTGCCCCAGCATTACCTACTGGGCCTCGGCCCTGCCCTGCTTCTC
This sequence comes from Litorilinea aerophila, assembly GCF_006569185.2. Lineage (NCBI taxonomy): Bacteria > Bacillati > Chloroflexota > Caldilineae > Caldilineales > Caldilineaceae > Litorilinea > Litorilinea aerophila. The sequence continues at coordinate 209,016 of NZ_VIGC02000003.1, forward strand.
CCTGGGCGCCAGCGTCCTCTTCGCCGACATCGACCCGGACACCCTCTGCCTGGATCCCGACGACATTGAACATCGTATCGGCCCCCGGACCAAAGCCATTGTGGTGGTCCACTACCTGGGCCATCCGGCGGACATGGACCGCATCCTGGCCGTGGCCGAGCGCCACAACCTGAAGGTCATCGAGGATGTCTCCCACGCCCAGGGCGGCCTGTACAAAGGGCGCAAACTGGGCACCTTCGGCCACGTGGCCGCCATGTCCCTGATGGCCGGCAAGTCCTTTGCCATCGGCGAGGGGGGCATGCTGGTCACGGACGACCGCACCATCTACGAGCGGGCCCTGGCCTTCGGCCACTACGAGCGCTACGACGAGCGGGTCCAGGATGGGTGGCTGCGGGCCTATCGGCACCTGCCCCTGGGCGGCTACAAATACCGCATGCACCAGGTCAGCTCCGCGGTGGGGCGGGTCCAGCTCAAGTACTATGACCAGCGCATCGCCGAGATCCGCCGGGCCATGAACTACTTCTGGGACCTGCTGGAAGGGGTGCCGGGCCTGCAGGCCCACCGGGTGCGGGAGGAGGAGGGCAGCAACATGGCGGGCTGGTACGCGCCCCACGGCCTCTACAAGGCTGAGGAGCTGGGCGGGCTTTCCGTCACCCGCTTCGCCGAGGCAGTCCGGGCCGAAGGCTCCATCTGCTCGCCCGGGGTGAATCGCCCGCTGCACCTGCATCCGCTGCTCACCGAGTGCGACGTCTACGGCCACGACCGGCCCACCCGGCTGGCCTTTGCAGAGCGGGATCTGGTGCGCCTGCAGGGGAGCCTGCCTGTCTCCGAGCAGGTGGGGCGGCGCACCTTCAGCATCCCCTGGTTTAAACATTACCGGCCGGCGCTCATCGAACAGCATGCCGCCGCGTTCCGCAAGGTGGCGGAACACGCGGCCGAGCTCCTGGCCGACGATCCCGGCGATGGACCGGACGTGGGCGGCTGGCATTTCTATCGGGCTTGAAGTCCTATCGGGCCTGCAGGAGGAGAGCCATGAAACTGGCTTTTGTGGGGTTCCAGCATCCCCATATGCTGGAAATGTACCATCATGCACAGATATTGGACGGCGTGGCCGTCGTCGCCGCGTGCGAGGAAAACGAGGGCACCCGCCAGCATCTCATGGCCCGGGGTGACGTATCCATCACCCACGAGCGCTTTGACCAGATGCTGGATGCAGTCGAGTGTGACGCGGTGGCGGTGGGGGATTACTTCGCCCGCCGGGGCAGCCTGATCCTCCAGGCCCTGGCCCGGGGCAAGCATGTGTTGGTGGACAAGCCCGTCTGTACCAGCCTGGCAGAGATCGGGCAGATTGAGCGGATATGTCGGGAGCGGGGGCTCAAGCTGGGCTGTATGTTGACCATGCGGGACAGCGGCCCCATCATCGGCCTGCGCAACCTGATCCGCAGCGGGCTCATCGGCGACGTCCAGGCCATCTCCTTCGGCGGGCAGCATCCCCTCCTCCCGGGGACCCGGCCCTCCTGGTACTTCGAGCCGGGCAAGCACGGCGGCACCATCAACGACATCGTGATCCACGCGGTGGACGCCATCCCGTGGATCACCGGCCAGCCCTTCACTGTGCTCCACGCGGCGCGCACCTGGAATGCCCTGGCCCGGGAACATCCCCACTTTCGAGACGGCGGACAGATCATGGCCAGCCTGGGCAACGCCTGTGGCGTGTTGGGGGATGTCTCCTATTTCATGCCCAACAGCATGGGCTATAGCCTGCCCCACTACTGGCGGATGACTTTTTGGGGAGAAAAGGGCATGGTGGAGACCTCCACCACGGCCGACAGCATCCTGGTGGCGCTGGATGGCGAGCCCCAGCCACGCCTCGAGCCGTTGCCCGAGGGCAATCCGGCTGGCTATTTCAAGGCGTTTCTGGCAGAGATTGCCGGCCAGAGCCGGCCGGATCAGCTCACGACGGATGTTATCCTCACTGCTACCCGCCAGGCGTTGACCATGCAGTGGGCCGCGGATGTGGGGGCCCGGGAGGTGGGGTTATGAGATCCGGAGTCCGAAGTCCAGAGTCCGGAGTCTGAAGGCCAGGGGCGACGCTCAAGCGCGCCGCCCCTGATTGAATTCAGGTTCCTATACAGGCTCAGCTGACCAGTTTGGCGTCCAGGACGATCTCGTCCACGCCGGCCAGGGCCTTGGAGACGGGGCAGCCGGCCTTGGCCTGGTCGGCGAATTCGGCGAACTTCTCCGCGTCCAGGCCGGGCACCCGAGCCTCGCATTTCAGCTCGATCTTCTCAATCTTGGGGCCAGCGCCCAGGTGGACGGTGGCCGTGGTGTGGATGGTGTCCGGCTGGAAGCCGTTGTTGGTCAGCAGGGCGGACAGGAACATGGAGAAACAGCCGGCGTGGGCTGCACCGATCAGCTCTTCGGGGTTGGTCCCCTCGCCGCTCTCAAAGCGGGAGGCATAGGTGAACGGCCCTTCGTAGAGGCCGCTGCCCAGCTTCATGGTGCCCTTGCCCTCTTTCAGGGTGCCTTGCCAGGTGGCTTCTGCGCCTCGTACCGCCATAATCATTTCTCCTTTCTGATGTACGGAATGGACCGCATGGGCTGACCTTTGCCAGCCGCGCCTATTGTACCCCAATTCCTGTCTTTGACAGGAATGGCCGGGACTTACTCGCCGAACTGAATGCCCTGGGCCAGGGGCAGCTCTGTGGACCAGTTGATGGTGGTGGTCTGCCGGCGCATGTACGCCTTCCAGGCATCGGAGCCGGACTCCCGGCCGCCGCCGGTGTCCTTCTCCCCCCCGAAGGCCCCGCCGATCTCCGCCCCGCTGGTGCCGATGTTCACATTGGCGATGCCACAGTCCGAACCCGCGGCCGAGAGGAACTGCTCGGCCGTGCGCAGGTTCAGGGTGAAGATGGCGCTGGAGAGCCCCTGGGGCACGCCGTTGTGGATAGCGATGGCCTCGTCCAGCGTCTCGTAGGCCATCACGTACAGGATGGGCGCGAAGGTCTCCTCGCAGACCAGGGGCGTCTGGCGGGGCATGCGCACGATGGTGGGCTCCACGAAGGTGGGACCCAGGTGGGGCAGGCGCCGGCCGCCGGTGACGATTTCGCCCCCCTCGGCCTGGGCCGTGTCCAGGGCCTGCATCATCCGCTCCACAGCCTGCTCGCTGATGAGGGGCCCCATGAGGGTGCCCGGCTCCAGGGGGTCGCCGATGGGCACGCTCTGGTAGGCCCGGGCCAGCCGCTGGGTGAACTCGTCCACAATGCTCCGGTGGACGATGAGGCGGCGGGTGGTGGTGCAGCGCTGGCCGGCGGTGCCCACCGCGCCGAAGAGGACGGCCCGCACCGCCAGCTCCAGGTCGGCGTCCTCGGCGATGATGATGCCGTTGTTGCCCCCCAGCTCCAGGATGGTCTTGCCCAGGCGGGCGGCCACCCGCTGGGCCACGTGGCGCCCCACCCGCACCGAACCGGTGAAGCTGATCAGGGGCAGCCGGCCATCATCCAGCATCCGCTCGCCCACCTGGTCGTTGCTGCCGATGACCAGGTTGAAGATCCCGTCCAGCCCATGGTCGGCCATGACCTGGTTGCAGATCCGCTGCACGGCCACCGAGACCAGGGGCGTGGTGGGGGACGGTTTCCAGACCATGGTGTCGCCGCAGACGGCCGCGATGGCGGCGTTCCAGGACCAGACGGCCACCGGGAAGTTGAAGGCGGTGATGATGCCGATGGGGCCCAGGGGGTGCCACTGCTCGTACATGCGGTGGCCGGGGCGCTCCGAGTGCATGGTCAGGCCGTAGAGCTGGCGGGAGAGGCCCAGGGCGAAGTCGCAGATGTCGATCATCTCCTGTACCTCGCCGATGCCTTCCGCCCGGATCTTGCCCATCTCCAGGGTGACCATTTCACCCAGGGGCTCCTGGACCTCCCGCAGCGCGTTGCCCAGGTCCCGGACCAGCAGGCCCCGTTTGGGCGCGGGCACGGTGCGCCAGTGGGCAAAGGCAGCCGCGGCCCGCGCCACGATGGCATCGTAGGTGGGGGCTGTGGCCTGAATCACGCTGCCGATGGCTTCCCCGGTGGTGGGGTCATAGGAGACCAGCCGCTCGCCCTGGGGGTCGGTGATCCAGCCGTCGGGGCCGCTGCAGGCGCCGGGGTTGACCTCTGCCAGGCCCAGCTTTTCCAGCAGGGCTTTGACCCGCAGGGCACGACTGTGGGTGGTGATGGATTGAGATTGTACGGTCATTGCCTGTTCCTCCCGCATCATCAGGGCCTCAGGCCTGGTGGGGCAGAGCCACAGGCCGGGCCGGTTGTTCCTCGTCGGTCCACACTTCGTCCTCCAGCTCCTGTTCCAGCTCCTCATCGCCCAGCACAATGCGGCAGATCCCCTTGCGATCCAGGACAACCTGGGTGCGCTGGTAGATGGTTGGCTGGTCCGGCTCATCGACGGAGCGGTAGACGGAGACGAAATTGAGGTGGTAGGTTTTGTGGCAGCGCACCCGATATAACTTGCCGTTTTCCAGCAGCCACTTGCGTTGGGTGGGGTTATCCATCTTGCGCAGGTAGGGGCGGATGTCGTAGCGCATGATGTCGTTGATGGCGGTGATCTCCAGCCCGTTGGTGTGGACGGCATCCAGCGCGTCGGCGTGGAGCACCACCGCCTTCGTGTAGCGAATGATGGTCTCGCCCTGGCGGTCGTTGGCCAGCTCGGCCAGGATGCCCCGGTCCCGGCTGGCCAACACCTCGGCCGGCACCTCCTTCTCGGAGACGTATTCCACCTTTTCCCGCACGTAGCCCAACTCGTGGCGGCGGTCCTGGGTGTGGATCACGGTCCGCCGGTCGTAGAGGATGTTGTGCAGGAAGCGGGCAGAGAGGCTACGGCCGATCTCCTTGATGCGATCTTTGAACATGTAGCCCACCACCAGGGCCACGAAGACCGGGAAGGTGAAGGTGCCGAACCTGAGCTGAAAGTAAAAGGCCACCACCGTGGCGAAGACCATGGAGACGCCGGCTGCCAGCGCGTAGAGGACGTGCTCCAGGGTCGTCCCCTCCCGTTTGACGGAGGTGGAGAGCCACAGGACGCTGGATGTGTACTTTTTCAGGATCGAGGTGCGGAAGAGATATTCCTCGTTGTCCCCTTTCCTGCGCAGGGGAGGGCCGTAGCCCATGGCCTGCCGGTGCTGGAGCTCTGCCTGGACGTGGGCCTCGATGCGTTTTTTGAGGGCCGCGCCCCGCTGCCGGTGGGTGGCGCGATCCAGGTGGCGATCTACCAGGAGGAAGGCCTGGAGCAGGCCCTCTTCTACCACCAGGCTGATGGCCTCATCGGTCAGCCGGTAGGACTGGCGCAGCCGGGTGGGCATGGACTCCACGTCCACGTAGGGAGCCAGGGCCCGGTAGCGCCGGGTCAGCTCCTGGGTGGTCTCCAGGAGCTCGTCCACGCTCTCGGCCAGGGGCAGGGCCAGGTCCGGCGTGAACTGCTTGCGGCCGTGATGCCAGACATAGCGAGCCAGATGGGCCCGGATGGCGCTCTTGAGGATGGCCCGCAGGAACTTGAAACTGCTGATCAGCTCCTCTTTCTTGAGCTGGAGCAGGGCCGGGTCCTGGGTATGCAGGATGCGCTCGCAGTTGTTCAGGGGAGAGTGCGGCGCGGAGAGAAGCTCCCGCAGGCGAAAGCGCGGGGTCTTCATGCGCACGTAGTTCTGGATGTCCCGGTAGAACTCCCGTTCCGTGTAGGTGTCCCGGTCGATGCCCAGGCTACGGGGCACGAAGATGTAGGTGTCGATCTTGTAACGGGTCTCCTGGCCGGGCGTCAGGGGGTACCCCAGCTTGAACTCCAGCTGATAGCGGTCGTGGATGGTGACCCGGCGCAGGACTCTACGTGCCATATTATGTCAATTCTGGACCGGAATGGAGATCCTGGCAAATGGCGAGGGCGGGGCCGCTGGGGGCTTCAGGTCAGGAGCTGGTTGATGGCCTTGGCCAGGTCCAGATCTCGCTGGCTGATGGCGTTGCCGGCGTCGTGGGTGACCAGGTCGATGGTGACCCGGTTGTAGACGTTGGACCATTCCGGGTGGTGGTTCATCTTTTCGGCCAGGAGGGCCACCCGGGCCATGAAGCCGAAGGCCTCCACGAAATTGGCAAACTTGAGCTCCCGATGCAGTTTACCATCCGCCACAGACCAGCCGTCCAGTTCCCGCAGCCCTTGCTGCACATCCTGTTCGCTCAGTGGAGAAACCTTGGGCATTGGTGTACCTCCCTTTCGTCTGGCATTCGGCGCAGAAGCTTTGCGTCCGGCTCAGAATCCGACTACAATGAACAGCTATGATGGGGTGCGGTGATCTCCATTGTAGAGGATGGCCCCGGTTCCCGCAAGTCCCTGACGGAACGGCCGGAGCGGGTTCTGAATCCATCCAAGGCGGATAGCGCGGCGCCCCGATTTCCCCTCCAATTCCATATCACGCTTCCCATATCACTCTCCACAGGCAAAGGCAGGAACCACCATGAAAATTTTGATCCACTATCCCTTTGAACCGGCCCAAATCCAGGCCTTCCAGGAGCTGGCGGAACGCCTGGGCGGCCACCAGGTGATCCACGTCACGGACGAAGAGAGCGCCGTGGCGGCGGCGCCAGAGGTGGAAGTAATCCTGGGCCATTTCCGCCCGGCGGTCTGTGCCGCCGCGCCCCGCCTGCGCTGGATCCAGTCCTTCAGCACCGGCATGGACAAGTTTCTCTTTCCGGAAATCATCGAGCGGGAGGAGGTGCAGATCAGCAACGTGGCTGGCCTCTACGCCAGCCAGGGGGCAGAGCACGCCTGGGCCCTGCTGCTGGCCCTGGCCCGACAGATCCCCCTGGCGGTGGAGAATCGGGCGCGCCGCCTCTGGCAGAGCGGACCGGTGATCCAGATCTCGGGTGGCACCCTGGGGCTCATTGGCCTGGGCGGCTTCGGGATGGAAATGGCCAAACGGGCCCAGGGCTACGACATGACCATCCTGGCCATCGACCCCGTCCGCACCGAGAAGCCACCTTTCGTGGCGGAGCTACGGCCCAGCAGCCGGGAAAACCTCCACGACCTGTTGCGCCGCTCCGACGTGGTGATGACGGCCTGCCCCCTCACCCGGGAGACCTACCACCTGATCGGTCGGGAGGAGCTGGCGCTGATGAAGCCCACGGCCTACCTGATCAACGTCACCCGGGGCGGCATCATCGACGAGCCGGCCCTGGTGGAGGCATTGGAGAAGGGGCAGATCGCCGGGGCCGGTCTGGACGTGACCGAAGTGGAACCCCTGCCGCCGGACAGCCCCCTGTGGGACGCGCCCAACCTCATCCTCACGCCCCATCGGGCTGGCGCCTCCCAGCATCGTCCGCGCATGGTCTTCGAATTCTTCCTGCAGAACCTGGAGCGCTACCTGCGGGGGGAACGGCCGCTGAATATCATCGACAAACGCCGGGGGTTTTAGGGGTGATTCGGGGATTGGGGGATTCGGAGATGGAGATGAGGAGTGGGAGATGGCAACGATCTTTCTATACCATCACCCAGTCACCCGATTCCCCAATAGCCGAATCCCCCAATCCTCAGATTCTCAATATCCGATGCCCCGCAGATAGTCGACCATGCGGGCGCTGCGGCGGGCTTCGCTGAGGGGATCGTCCTGGCCGGGGATGGGCTGGCCCGGGCACGCGGTCACCCAGCGCTGGAAGCCGATCTCCTCCAGCGCCGCCCGGATGGCCGGAAAGTCCACGTTTTGGGATTCGCCCACATCACACCAGACGGGCAGGTAGAAGCCGTCCTCCCGCCGGGAGGTGGAGGCGTAGTCCTGCAGGTGGATGTAGTTGAGCTGGTCCTGGAAGTCGCGGATGGCCTCCACGGGGTCGTAGCCCCAGAGTTGCGCGTGGGAGACGTCGATGCAGAGCTTCGCCTTGCGCAGGTGGGCCATGTAGGTCCGCCAGTCTTCGATGGAGTCCACCAGCAGGTTGGTGTGGATGTGGTAGCTGAGCTCCAGGCCGAACTGGGCTGCGTATTCGGCCCAGGCTTCTGCGCCCTCGGCCGCGGCGATGATGTCGTCTCGGGTGACGGGCCGGCCCTCGGGCTTGCGGCCGTTCATGAACATGAAGCAGTCCACCTCCATCTCGGCGGCAAATTCCATGCGTCGCTTGTTGCGCTCCACATGTTCATAGTCCCGCTGGTCTGGCGAGCCCTGGGCCGTGTAGACTGCCAGGGGCATGTCGGCGTTGCGGCAGATCTGGCGCAGCCGTTGGGGCGTGCCCAGCCAGTCTAGAGGCAGTCGGCACTCCCAGCCGTCCCAGCCGGCCTCCTTCAACGCCTCCAGGGCCGGTTCCAGGTCGGGGCTCTTCCAGCGCAGGGTACTGTAGCTCAGTTTGAAAGGCATGGGTTCCTCCTCATGGGGTTGGGATGGGATAAGGGAAGGGAGCTGGTACAAATTGGGCCTGGGCCTTGGGCTGAATGATACATCCAATTTCCCGCGGGTACAACGTGACAGCGGGGCGGGATAGATCCCGGCCATTTTCGCCTGTTGGGAAAATGGCCGGGGGCTATGCTATGATAAACAGGTGGCAATGTTGCATGGGCGAAGCTCCCCTTCGCCGTTCGCCCGTCGGCCCGGCTTCCGCTTCAGGTGTTACCCGTTTCAAAATGGCTCCTCCATGTGTTTTAACGATCTGTTTTTACATAGCATTTTAACGTTTTAACACATGTCTGTTCACCGAGTGCATGTTCGTCCATTTTCATCACCAAGGAGGAATCCCGATGGCGACTAACAGCTCGTTGACCCGCCGACAGTTTCTGGCTATGGCCGGCAGCCTTTCCACCGGGGTGCTGTTGGCGGCCTGCGCACCGGCCGCGGAGGCCCCGGCGGACAGCGGCGCTGCCGGCGCCGGCCCAGAGACCATTACCCTGGTGGCCTGGTTCACGGACCGACGTACCATCAACGAGATGACCGAGAAGGAGGCCATCCCGGAATTTGAGGCCGCCAACCCCGGCATCAAAATCGAGATGCAGTTCGTGCCCGAGAGCGAGTTGCAGCAAAAACTCCTCACGGCCAAGGCGGCCGGCAACGCACCGGATGTCTCTTCCATCGACGAGACGTTCCTGGATACGCTGACCAAGCAGGAGGTGCTGCTCCCCATCCCCGAAGAAGTCATCAACGTGCGGGAGGAGATGGGCGACCTGACCGCCTTCCTGTATCGCCTGCCCCAGGGCGCCGACGATGGCCGCTACTACGGACTGCCCAACGGGGTCTTCAGCAGCCAGCTCTACTACAACGCCACGCTGCTGGATGAACTGGGCTATAGCCCCGAAGACATCCCCCGCAAGTGGGATGACTTCCTGATCTGGGCCAAGGATGTGACCGCCTGGGATGGCGATACCCTGACCCGCTCCGGCATGGCCATCTTCGCCAACGAGTATTCCCTCTACGAAGACCTGCGCTATCAGATCGCCGGCCCCCTGGACGGCAACATCTTCGAGACCAAGGACCGCTGGCGCCATACCGACGATGTGGGCCAGCAGGCCTGGCAGTTTGTCATGGACATCTTTAAGGTCCATCGCCTGGACAGCATCGAAGAGGGCCTGGTCTCCCGGGAGCGTTTTGGGGCCGGTCAGGCGGTGACCCTGTACAACTGGACCTGGTTCAACGGCTTCATGGAAACCCAATACGCGGACGTGGACTGGGGCCTGGTGCTGCCGCCCACCATGAGCGGCGAGCCCATCTACGGCCGCCGGGGACCGGATGTGGGCTTTACCGTGACCACCCAGAATGAAAACCACCTGGATGCCTCCTACACCTTCTACCGCTATCTGGTCAGCCCCGCCTACCTGGCCCGCTACTGCAAGTTGCGGGGGATCCAGCCCAGCCTGAAGGCAATGTGGGACGATCCGGAATTCTCAGAGGACTCTGGCCCCCGGTGGGCGCCCATCGCCATCAAGAACCGCCCTGAAAACAGCGTGGACGCCGGCTTCTGGCCTCGAGAGCTGGTGGACATTTCCAACCAGATCGTGCCCGCCATCCGGGACGAGGGAGAGGACATCCCCACGGTGTTGCAGCGGGTGGAGGAGGCCGGTAACGAGTTCCTGCAGGCCAATCCCCAGTGGAGCATCCTGAGCGCGGCCGACTACGCAGCCAATCCCCAGTGGCTGACCGCCGCCGGGTAAGGGTTTTTCCGTTCTGTGTGGGGTGTTGGCCGACTGGTCGCTGGTGGGCCGACACCCCATTCCTCTGGAATTCAGGAGCTTGACGAGCCATGGTCACGGAAAATTGGCTGCCCAAACATGGCCTGGGGCGGGTGGTGCTTCTGGCCGCCTTCGCCTTCATGGCCTTCATGATCTGGATCCCCATCCTGGAGATGTTTTACTGGAGCTTTTTCGTCAAGGAGCCGGGGATCTTTGAATTTGCTGGCCTGGACAACTATCGACGCCTCTTCACCAACGACCCCATCTTCTGGAAGTCCCTGTCGGTGACCTTCAACTTTGCCCTGATGGTGGTGCCGGGCGTGGTGGGCCTGGGGCTGTTGCTAGCCGTGGCGGTGAACACCATCCGTAACACCATGGTGCGAGGTTTTTTTACCGTCTCTTTCTTTACCGCGTATGTGGTGCCCCTGGTGGCCGTGGCCCTGGTCTGGCGTTATATCTACCTGCCGGGCAAGCAGGGGCTGCTCAACGTGGTTCTAGGCTGGTTTGGCATCAGCCCCATCCGCTGGCTCTCCACCAGCGAGTGGGCACTCCGCTCCCTGGCACTCCTGCGCATCTGGAAGGAAGCTGGCTATGCCATGGTGCTCTTTCTGGCCGGCCTGCAGGCCATCCCCCATGTTTACTACGAAGCCGCGGAGGTAGATGGCGCCAATGCCTGGCGCCGTTTCTGGCACATCACCGTGCCTCTCCTCATGCCGACCATCGCCTTTGTGGTGGTGATTACGACGTTGAGTGCGTTTCTGGCCTTTACGGAAGTCTATGTGATGACGGTGGAGTCCGGTGGCAACCGGGGTGGCCCGAACTACGCCACCAATTTGATGGCCTTCCACATCTTCAATACGGCCATCGCCTATAGCCATGAGGGATACGGCAGCGCCATGGCGGCCATTTACTTCCTGATCATGGTGGCCGTGGGGTATGCCCAATATCGCTTTATTCGGGCAACTTATGAGTATTGAGTCAATCTTGACGGGCTCCTGGCGTGCGGATTAGCGCTTGAGCCCATCGACACCCGTCCTCAGGCCTAGATGTAGCATCAGGTTGAGAGAGCAGTCAAAATGGAGACAACCACTCCCGGCACCCTGGCCCAGCCTCAGCAGGCACTCCAGCGGCATTTGCGCCGCCTGGGGGCACGGCGGGTACTTCTCCGGATCGTTATGTATCTCTTGCTGGCGCTGGGCGCAGCGATCTTCTTTGTGCCTTTCTATTGGGTCGTTACCGCTTCATTCAAGACTCCTGCGGAGTTACGGGCCATTCCGCCCACCTGGTGGCCCCAGACCTTCACCCTGGCCAACTACCAGGAGGTCTGGCGTGCGGAGTTTGCCCGCTATTTCCTCAATTCCTTCATCTATTCCGGCGGTACCACCCTGGTGGTCATCTTCACCAGCAGCCTCATCGGCTACGTGATCGTCAAAGATCCCTCGCGGCTGGGCAACATGGTCTTCTGGTTCATCCTGGCCGCCTCTATGGTCCCCTTCGTCACCTACTTATTGCCCCTTTTCAAAATTCTGCTGCGCATCCAGAATCTCCTGGGCATCCCCATGGTCAACACCTACTGGGGCATGATCCTGCCCTGGGTGGTCTTCCCCTTCGGTGTCTTTCTCATGCGCCAGGCCATGTACAGTATCCCCAACGATCTCTTGGATGCGGCCCGCATCGACGGCGCGTCGGAGTTCGGCATCTACTGGCGCATCGTCCTGCCCCTGGTCCGCCACAACATCGCAGCCCTGGCCATCATCGTCTTCATCTTCAAGTACGATGACCTGCTTTGGCCCCTGGTGGTGGCCCAGCGCACCGAGATGTACCCCGTCACCGTGGGGCTGGTGGAGTACGTAGGACAGTTCTTCGTGGAATATCACCTCTACACCACGGCCGCCGTGCTGGCCATCGTGCCCGTGTTCCTGATCTACCTGGCCCTCCAGCGCTACATCATCGAGGGTATCGCCACCCAGGGGCTGAAAGGATAGCCCCCAATAGTTTGATGGCCGGATTAAACGCCGGCCATCCCGGCGCGCTACTTTTGACAGGGCTGCCAACTGTGTTATAGTAGGCTGTGTTTGTTTGTGCTCCGGACAAAATCGCCGGACCCAGCCTCGAGCAGAGTTTCCTGGCAGAGTTTCCTGAACGCGGAGCGTCGCCGTGCTGACCCATCACCCCTATCCCCAGGCCGTCTTCCCCCTGCCGTATGCCACCGCGGCCTACGAGCTGGCACCCTTTTTCCCCCAGGATCCTGCCCCCTGGACGCCCCAGCAGGTGCGGGACACCCTGGCGGACCGGGCCACCTTCCAGAAACAGCGGCGCGTCCTCAATATCTACTACTACCGCATCGGCCACACCCTGGCCTTTCCCCTGCCCCTGGATCACCGGCCGGATGCCCTGCCCGCCGGCATCCCAGGCTGGACAGGCTCCGGCCGCCGCTATCCCTGGTTCGTCTGGCTCTGGTGGGAATTGGAGGAGCGCTGGCGGGTCCTCCAGGCCGCCTGGCGCCTGCTAGATGACCAGGAAGCCGGGCAGATGCTCCAGCAGGAAGTGGCTGCCCTGGATGGCTGGTCCACCTTCGTGGGCTGGAGCGGCCAGGTCCAGCTCATCACCGGCCACGTGGCTGCCTGCCTGGCCCTCTGCCTGGGTGATCGGGAGGGTTGGGAAGAGATTCTCTACCAGCGCGCCCTGGCGGCAGCGCGACGTCTCCTGGAGCAGGACGTCTGGCCCTGGTACCAGGAGACCTGGGCGGACCCGTCTCCCCTCACCGCCGCCCGGCTGCACAACATCCCCACCATCGTGCTGGTCCGCAACGCCCAACTGGCCCGCACTGTCGGCCACCCCCGGGCCCAGGTGCTGGAGGCCCGGGCCCGGGACGCCTTCCACGCCTGGTGCCAGCTGCGCCTGGCCGACCCGCCCCACACTGAGGGCACCGCGTATGACGGCTACCTGCTGGACTCGGTGACCGAATGGCTGGCCGGGCTGCCCGACCGGGAGGCCCTGGTGGCCGACCACGGCCCCGCGCTGGACAGCGTGCTCCAGGACCTGCTGCACCTCACCCTGCCCGGCCGGCCGGACCTCCATGCGCCCCTGTCCGATGTGGAGCCGGAGATGCCCTTCTGGATGACCGTGCTGCTGCGGCTGGCCCGCTGGCGAAGTCATGGACCGGCCCTGTGGCTGGCCCGCCGCCTGCCCCTGGTGCGCATGCCCGCAGCCGCCCTCCAGGAAGCCGCCCACCTACCGGATCCGACCCACTTGCCCGACGAACCGCCCCGCCCGGCGCCCACGGTTCTGGCCAACGCCGCTGCCCTGCGGATCGGCTGGGAGATGCCCCACCGGCTGGCTGCCATCAGCCTCAACCGGGGCGACATGAGTCACCTCCATCGGGATGGCGGCCAGGTGATCATCGGCTGGCAGGGCCGCTTTTGGATCACCGACCCCGGCTATCAGCAGTATCGGCCCGGCGAGGAACGGGACTTCACCCTGGGCGTCCACGCCCACAACGCGCCGGTCTTCGACGGGGCGGTGCAGGTGAACCGGGGTGGTCGGCTGCTGGCGGTGGGGGAGACCGCTGAGGGCTGGCAGTACGCCTGGGTGGACATCACCCGCTGTTACGGCAACCTGCCGCCCGGCGCCAGCGTCCGCCGGGCCCTCTGGCTGCTGGAGGCTCCCCTGGCTGTGGTGGTACAGGATGAGCTGCGGGGCCTGCCGGCAGGCCTCCAGGTCCAGACGGCCTGGCACGGGGGCGCATACCTGGCCTGGGCCTTTTGCCATGGATGGGCCCGCCTGGACGATGGTCGCCATGCCCTCTGGTTTGGCACCCTGCCAGGCGCTGTGGATCCTGCCGGCCTGAGCCGCCATGGGGCCAGCCGGGGCGAGCTCACCTGGCTTCTCACCGAGACCCTGGACGGCCCTGAGCAGGTGCGGTGGTGGATTTTCTGTGGCGACGAGGCCGGGAGTTGGTCTCCGCCTTCGGCATCCGTCACCGAAGGGGGGCTGCGCCTTGCCCACGCCGGCACCAGCGTCCTGATCCCTTCCCTGCCCTCTCCGCCGTAGCTCCGCGCCTCGAGATTTCACGGCCCTTCATCCATCGTCCCTCCACCCTGTATTCTCAACCCTGTACAACGGAGCGAGCCCATGTTGAAAATTGGCATTCTCGGCAGCGACAACAGCCACGCCGAACGGTTTTCCGAAATTTTGAACCGCCCGGATCATCCCAGCTATCAGGCCGACGCCGACGCGCGGGTGGTGGCCATCTGGGGCGAAGATCCCGAGCGTACCCGCCAGGTGGCCGAACACGGCCACATCGATGCCATCGTTCCTCGCCCGGAGGAGATGCTGGGCCGGGTAGACGCGGTCTTCTGTGTCACCCGCCACGGCGGCCGCCACCTGGAGCTGGTGCGGCCCTTCCTCCAGGCCGGCGTGCCCACCTTCATCGACAAACCCCTGGCTACCACCGGGGCGGATGCCCGGGCCATCGTTCAACTGGCGGCCCAGTCGGGCGCGCCCTTCACTTCCTTCTCCACTGTCCGCTTCAGCCAGGACGCTCAGCGTTTCCTGGCCACGGCCCGACAACTGGGTGGCGTGCGCGCCGGCATCTATACCGGGCCAGCTACCCGCCGCAACCCCTACGGCGGCGCCATCTTCTACGCCATCCACAGCATCGAGCTCATGCTCATGACCCAGGGCACCGGGGTGGAGTGGGTCCATGCCCTGGAGGGCCCGGCCGTGGATGATCAGGGCAACGGCACGGTGGTGGTCCTCTGTGCCTGGCCTGACGGCGCCACCGGCACCCTGGAGCTTACGGTGGACGCGAAGTATGCCTTCCGGGCCACCGCCCTGGGGCGGGAGGGCGTCCACAGCGTCACCCTGGACATCAGCGACTGCTACCGGGAGGGGATGAAGCGCATCCTGGCCTGCCTGCGGGGCGGCGGCAGCCCGGTGGAACCCGCCGAAATGGTGGAGGCAGTCCAGATCGGCCAGGCCATCGACCTGAGTGTGGATCGGGGCCAGCGGATTTACCTCCGGGAGCTGTGAGCCATGAACGCAACCGCCTCTCCCCTGGGACTTTGCATCCTGCCGGAACCCGCCCCCAATGCCGGTCGGACGGTGGCCTACCCCCACTACATCCACGAGGCGCTGGATCATGCCGGCCTTTGCTATCGGGACGTCCCGCCCGAGACCCTGGATGCCGCGCTGGATCACCTGGCCATCCTGGTCACTGTTGGCGATGCCGTCCTGCCCGAAACCACCCAGGAGGAGCTGCGGCGCTGGGTGGCGGCGGGCGGCGTCTGGATCGCGGTGGCCGGCACCGGGGGGCTGGCGGACCTGCTGGGCGTGACGCCGGAGCCCCCAGCCTACCGCAGCTTTGGCGGCGGCGCAGGCACCCTGGGTGAAGGCTATCTGGCCCCTCGGCAGGCCGATCATCCTGCCGTGGCCCATCTGCGCCTGCCCCTGCACTTCTTCAACGGCCTGCCGGCTCGCCCTGCCGGCGCGACGGTGCTGGCCTCGGTGTTGGATGCCCACCAGCGGGAGACGCCCCGGGCGGCCCTCACCGAACGGCAGATCGGCCAGGGCCGCTGCCTTTTCCTCGCCGCGGATCTCCCGGGGACCCTGGTGCGCATCCAGCAGGGGGTGGGCGTTACCCGAGATGGCGTCTCCGCACCCGACGGCACGGCTCCTGTGGAGGATCGGGTGCTGAAGAGCGGGGACGGCGGTGTGCTGGACTGGATCTTCGACCGCCAGCCAGTCCCCGGGGTGCCGGGACTTCAGGCCTTTCTGGAACCGGTGGCGGACCTCTGGCGGGAGTTGCTCTTGCGGAGCATCTTCCACGGGGCCACCGTCCGGGGCGTGGCCCTGCCCCTGCTGTGGCTCTATCCCCGCAACCTGCCCGCCCTGGCCCACATCTCCCACGACACCGACGGCAACGACGTGGAGCTGGGTTGGGAGCTGCTGGAGGTGGTGAACCGGGCGGGTGTCCGGACTACCTGGTGCGTGATCCTGCCGGGATATCCGCCCGAGCTCACGGCGGCCATCCGGGATGCCGGCCACGAGCTGGCCATGCACTACGACAGCATGACGCCGGGGCTCCCCTGGAGCCAGGAGCAGTTTGTCCGCCAGTGGGAGGAGCTGGTGGCCCTGTTCGGCGGCGAGCGGCCGGTGACCAACAAGAACCATTACCTGCGCTGGGAAGGGGACACGGAGCTCTTCCGGTGGTGTCTGGACCAGGGCATCCAGCTGGATCAGTCCAAGGGCGCGTCCAAGACGGGGGAGGCCGGCTTCAACTTCGGCACCTGCCATCCGTACTTCCCGGTCGACTTCGCCGGGGAGCGCCTGGACGTGCTGGAGCTGTGTACGCCGACCCAGGATCTGGAGGTCTTCGCCCCAGAGGCCCTGGGGCCGGCCCTGATGGAGGCGGTGCTGCGCAGCCATGGCGTCCTGCATCTGCTTTTCCACCCGGCCCACATTCGCAAGCCGGGCGTGGTCCAGGCCATCCAAACCATGGTCGAGGGCTGTCGGGCGGCGGGCATGGCCTGGTGGACGGCCCGGGAGATCAATGCCTGGGAGCGGGCCCGGCGCCAGGTCACGTGGCGGGACTATGGCCAGGCCCACGGGGCCGCCCAGGTCACCCTGGAGACGCCGGCCGCCCTGCCCGAGGCTACCGTGCTCTGGCTTGCCCCCGAGGTCCAGGCCTGTCAGGTAAACGGCGAGCCACAGCCGGTGACCCGGGTGCGGCGATGGGGGCATGACTTCCTGGCCGTGACCCTGGAGGGCCGGTCGGGCGCGGCCTACACCCTGACCCTGGAATGAATGGCGCTACTGCCAAAAGGTCAAATGAGGACGCTGACCCACACAGATGGACGCTGATTCGGCTTACTCTCCCCTGCGCTTCTTTGCGCCTTTGCGCCTTTGCGTTCAAAAATGCCCTTCTTGCAGGGGAGTCATGAATTGGATGGGGCAAAATCGGGCCGCTGAAGCGGGCGAGCGGACCTTGCAGATTCTGGCCGGTGACGCCATTGGGGTACAATAGCATGGAGCAGGACGCGCTCTTGGGCGCGAACCGGCTCGCAACGCCCTGGCATCTCCCCACATCCAATGCATGCAAGGACACTGGTGGCCATGGTTTGGCGCGGGGATGTTGTCTCTGTTCTGCTTCGTCTGTGGGTACGGCTGCAGCTGATGGGGTGGCGGCTCTGGCGTCGGCGACAGGAAGCCGCCGGCGGGAAGATACTTTTTGCCCTGGCCCTGGTGCTTTCCGCCTGGCTGGGTGTCAGCCCGGTCGCCCGCGTCGCCCATCTGCTGGCCGGCGGCGAGGAGGTGCCGCCCCTGGAATGCGAATCCCGGGACGGGGTGGTCGGCCAGCTGCCTCGGGACCACTATCTCTACAGCGAGCGCTACGGTTGGTTCGATACCGCCCACTTTGCCACCGGCGACCCGGCCCAGGTGATCCGGGATGTCCACGCCGCGGTGGCCCGGGGTGGGGACCAGGTGGTGATTCAGCAGGGTCTGCGGGGTGGCATCACCGGCTACACGGCCTACTACTGGGTCTCGGGGCGGGTGCCCCGGGACCGGATCTTGGGCGTGGCCCTGGGCATCTACCTGGATTGGAGCCGCCGGTTCGAGGCCTGGCAAAACCGGCCGCCCCGAGCTCTGTTGGGGCCCTTCACGCCCTTCGCCATCGAAGATCTGCCATCCCAGTATGTGGGTTTCTATGCCAGCGCCCACAGGCTGGACCTGGCCTACGTGCTGGCCTGCTACCTGGATGAAATGGAACCCACCGACGAAGCGCCGCCGCGGCTGACCCTGGCAGCTGACCTGGCCGGCAAGGTGGAGCCGGTGCTGCCGGGCATCCGGCGCCTGGTGAATCGGGCCTTCACGCCCCTGGTGCCCACGCCGGACGGCTGGCGCCGGGTGCCCTGGCCCAAGGCCCTGCGCATGATGCCCGTCGGCAGCGTCAGCGGGCTCTGGCATTTTGTCTCGGAGGAGACCTGGTACTTCGACGCCGCGCTGGTGTTGGCCGAGGACTGAAAGAGGAGCACCAGGCCTCTCCAGAGACAAAGCCGTGGGTTGGCAGCCCGCCGCTGCTGGTCCGCTCTCTGTCCCCGTGCTTTTATCCAGGGGCGGCATGGAGTACCAGGGCGTTGACCGTGTTAAAATGAACGCCATCCGGCCACGCCACCGGGATTTCTTCCCAGCTCTGGCCAGCGTCAGTCGAACGGAAGAGCCGTTGGCGGGTTGCAGTGTAGAAGATACCCGGTTCGGTCGCATGGGTGGCCAGGACATAGGCCCGGGTGCCTCGAGACGGGGGCAGGCCTTCGTGGACCGGCTGCCAGGGGCCATCCCCGGAGCGCCGGTAGAGGGTGGCCTGCGCGGCGCTGTCCTGGTGGGCCTGGCGCGGCCCGGGAGAAGCGGAGACTACCAGGGTGCGCGGGTCGGCCGGATCCACCGCCAGGCCCCAGCAGTAGTGATGGGCCATGCCTTCGTCTTCCTGGTGCCAGGTGGCGCCGCCGTCGTAGCTGGCGGCAAAGCCGCCGCCGGCCGCCTCATAGAGGGTGCCCGGTGCCTGGGGGTGGGTGCGCAGGGTGTGGCAGTCGTGTTGGGAGTTGGGCTTGCGATCCTCCCAGGTCTCCCCATCGTCCAGGCTGCGCATGACGCCGCCCAGCTCGATCCCCACGAAAAGGCGGCCCGGCTGTGCCAGGTCGGGTTCAATCCAGCGCACGTGGTGGGTCCACGGCCTGGGCGGGAAACTCCAGGTTGAAGCGGAGGGCAGCCTGCGCAGGCCCGGCCGCTCCACCCAGTTCCGGCCGCCATCCTCCGAGCGGAAGAGCGCGCTGGGCTCCGTGCCGGCCCAGAGCACGCCGTAGCCGTTGACCGCCTGGTGGGGGCTGACCGCCACGGCCATCACCGCTTCGTGGGGGAGGGTTCCGGGGGCCGGCTGCCACTGCTGGCCTCCATCGTCGCTCAGCCACAGCCCGGCATCGAAGGTGCCACAGTAGACGCGCCCCGGGCGGTGGGGATCCACGGCCAGGGCGTGGCAGTCGTGGCCCAGCAGGTGGATGTCGGCCTGCCAGGTACCCTGGACCGGTTTCAAGACGGCCAGACCGCCGTGGTAAGCCAGAAAAATGGTTGCCATGATGTTCGCTCCCTTCCTTCGGAGACTCACAAATTCACCGTTCGCAGAAAGGTAACCCCATGAGCACCCCACTCCTGATCGTTGACACCGACATCCACCCCGGCCTGAATGGCGATCGGGTGGCGGAGTTTCTGCCCGAACCGTGGCGCACCCGCTTTCGTTCTGGCAACCGAAGCTCCGGCACCCTGGGCTACTGGAATCCCAACGGCGTGAATCGGGTGGATGCGGTCCTGGAGGACGGCACTCGCATTGAACAGGACCCGCAGGCATTGGCCCGACATCTGCTGGACGAGTACCACATCAGCTACGGCATCCTCAACGTGGGCTCGGTCCTGCACCTGGGTGTCTCGCCGGAGCCAGACTACGCCGCGGCGCTGATTTCGGCCATGAACGATGTGGTGATCCACGACTGGCTGCCGGCCGATCCCCGCTACCGCGCGTCCATCGCCGTCTACCCCAACGACCCGGAGCTGGCCGTGCGGGAGATCCACCGCCTGGGCGACCATCCGGGCGTGGTCCAGGTGATCATGCCCAGCGCGGCCCGCATGCCCTACGGCCAGCGCTTCTTCCACCCCATCTACGCGGCTGCAGTCGAGCACAACCTGCCCGTGGCCATCCACCCGGGCACAGAAGGGGTGGGCATCTCTGGCGCGCCCACCGTGGCCGGCTACCCCACCAGCTACTTCGAATGGCACACCAACCTGGTCTCCAGCTACATCGCCCACCTGGTGAGCATGGTGGTGGAGGGGGTCTTCGTCAAGTTTCCCAGCCTGAAGTTCGTCATGCTGGAGGGAGGCGTCTCCTGGCTGCCGCCTATCTTGTGGCGCTTCGACAAAAACTGGAAAGCCCTGCGCATGACCACCCCATGGCTGGAACGTCCCCCCAGCGAATACGTGCAGGAGCACGTGCTCCTCTCCACCCAGCCCCTGGAAGAGCCCGAGGATCGACGCCACTTCACCGCCATCCTGGAGATGTTCGACGCGGGCAACATGCTCATGTTCTCCACCGACTATCCCCACTGGGACGGCGACACGCCCGACTTTGCCGCCCGGGCCTTCCCTCCAGAGCTGCGGTCCCGGGTCATGGGGGAGACGGCCTGCCGGCTCTATGGCCTGCCCATGGCGGTGGCCGCCTGAGGCAGCCCCATGGGAGAGCGGCCCCGTTACGAAGCCCACAGCCACTGCTCCTACTGTGGGGCACCCTTCCCGCCGCAACAGCCCTGGCCTCGCCACTGTGCCCGTTGTGGCAACGTCTCCTTTCGCAACCCCATCCCCGTCACCATCGTGCTGGTGCCGGTGGGGTCGGGCGTCCTGGCGGTCCGGCGCAACATCGAACCTCGCCGGGGATGGTGGGCCCTGCCGGGCGGCTACGTGGACTGGGGCGAGACCTGGCAGGAGGCTGGCGCCCGGGAGGTGTACGAAGAGGCGGGTGTCACCATCGATCCGGCCACCATGGAGCCGGTGACTGTCTTCAGCGCGCCGGATGGAACCCTGGTGATTTGCGGCCAGGTACCGCCTCTGCCGGCTACCGACCTGCCGCCCTTTGAACCCTCCCAGGAGGTCAGCGAGCGCACCATCCTCACCGAGCCTGTGGAAATGGCCTTCCCCCTCCACACCCGCCTGGTGGCCGACTACCTGGCCCGGATTCGTGCTGGCCGCAGCGGCGGGGAGGCGAGTTAACGGGCGTTCAGGCCCAGCAGCCGGCACAGGGTGTCGGCATCCCCATGGTTGCCTGCTTTCAAGATGACCCGCCGCAGGCGGCCGGCGGCGTCCATACCCTCTGTCAGGGGCATACCCGGCAGCAGCTCGGCCAGCACTGCCAGGCGATCCAATTCCAACTGCTGGAGCAGATGAATGGCGGTGTCGCCGCCCACCACGACCAGCAGGTCGGGTTCCAGGCGGGCCACGGCCCCACAGCCCAGCCTGGCCAGGTAGGCGACCAGCCGCCGGGCCCTCTCCCCTTCCAGGGGGACGCCGGGAGCGGGCCGCGGCAGGTGGAGCACCCAGACTGTTCGTTCAGTCGATGGCGGCTCCAGGAAGGCCTCCGGGAATGGTGGGCCGGTTTGATCCAGGGTGACTTCCAGGGTATGCACCTGGGGCAATCGACCCAGGGCTGCCAGTTGCCGGTGGGCCATTTCGCTGCCGCTGCCCACCACCACCAGTGCCCGTCTCCAGTCTGTATGCCCGGCCGGGGAAATTGCCTGGTCGGTGGGCGGGGTCCCGGGCTCCCGGGCCAGTTCTGCTGCCAGCACGCCCATGAGGCCTGCGCTGCCGCAAAAGAGGGCCTGGGGCAGGGCCTGGCGGGCCGCGGCGACCAGGCACGCCAGGTCAGCGTCGGCCAGGGCATCCACCACCAGCAACTGGGCACCTCGTCCGTAGGCCGCAGCCAGGGCTTCGGCCAGCGCCTCTGGGCCCTGTCGAACCACGGCCAGGGGAATGGCGGCCACGGGGAGCTGGCTCTGGGCTTCCAGCAGGGTGGGCAGGTGCACCGTGCGGGGTGGGGTCTGCTCGTGGACCAGGTAGCCGTCTTCCAGGCCCCGGCGCTGGGCAGGAAAGGCCGGGCAGAGGATCGCCGGCGGCAGGGGCCGGTCCTGGGCCAGGCTCCGCAACATGGCCTCCAGCTCGCTGCCCAGGTTGCCCCGCAAAGTGGAGTCGATCTTTTTGTACCAGCGGACCTGGGGAACCCTCCGCAGGGGAGCCACCAGCGCCGCAACCCGGCGGGCCGCCTCTGTGGGGGACACGTGACGAGAGTCGGAGGTGAAAGCGAGCGCGCTGGGTGGCAGGGGGGGCTCAGGCGGCGTGAACTGGATCTGGGCCGGCAGCCCCGCATGGCGACACCGGGCCGCACAGTCTGCCGCGCCGGTCAGGTCGTCGGCCAAAATCAGGAGGGTCGCCTGCTCTGCCATGGTCCCTCACTGTTCGGGCGCATGGCGAGCCGCTCCCAGACGCCGGGCCCGGGCCATCTGCACGGCCACGTCCAGGGCAGCCAACATGCTCTCTTCCCGGGCCTGTCCCGTGCCGGCGATGTCAAAGGCGGTGCCGTGGTCCACCGAGGTGCGGATGATGGGCAGGCCGATGCTCACGTTGACGCCGCTGTCGAAGGCGAGCAGCTTCATGGGGATGTGGCCCTGGTCGTGGTACATGGCCACCACGATGTCGAACTCCCCCTGAACGGCCCGCAGAAAGACCGTGTCCGGCGGCAGGGGGTCGGAGACATTCAGTCCGTCGGCCCGAGCCTGGGCAATGGCCGGCTCGATGGCCCGGGCTTCCTCATCGCCGAAGAGGCCGCCCTCGCTGGCGTGAGGGTTGAGGCCGGCCACTGCGATGCGCGGCTGCTGGATGCCCAGGGCCTGGCAGGCCTGTTGGGCCAGCCCGATGACCTCTCGCACCCGCTCCGGGGTCACCCGGCGGATGGCCTCCTGCAGGGAGACGTGGGTGCTCACGTGGACCACCCGCAGCTTGGGGCCGACCAGGAGCATGCTGACCCGTTGGGCGCCGGTGCGTTCGGCCAGCAGCTCCGTGTGGCCCGGGTAACGGAAGCCGGCCAGGTGCATGGCCTCTTTGTTCAGGGGCGCGGTGACCACGCCATCCACTGCGCCGGCCAGGGCCAGGTCGCAGGCGCGAAAGACGTACTCCACCGCGGCCTTGCCGGCAGCCGCCTGTACCACGCCTGGCTCAATCTCTGCCGGATCCGCGTTGCCCAGGTCCAGGACCGTCAGGGTACCGGAGGCGTAGCGGCCCTCTTGCGGGCTGGCCACCGCCTCCACCGCCAGGGGCGGTCCACCCACCCATGCCATGGCCCGACGCAGGATGCGGCTGTCGCCGACCACCAGGGGGCGGCAGCGTTCCCAGGGTTCGGGGTGTTGGAGCGCCTTGACGATGACCTCCGGGCCGATGCCGGCCGGGTCCCCCAGGGTGATGGCCAGCAGCGGCCGTTCTTCTCGTTCATGTTTCATGATATAGCTCCAGGCTGGTTGCATGCGCGTGGTGTTCCTGCCCCAATCCTACCACATCCCCGGCCCTATCGGCACTTCGCGGTGAGATCCACCGATGATATCGATTGGCTCTACTGCACAAAGGTCAAATGAAGACGCTGACCCACGCAGATGAACGCTGATTCGGGTTACCCTCTCCTGTGTTTCTTTGCGTCTTTGCGTTCAAAAATGCCCTTTTTGCAGGGGGGGCATCGATTGTCTTGTGAAGTGGCGTTCATGATTTCGTAGGTCCGGTTTCCATACCGGACCGGCGGTCACTTTCCCTGTCTCCTGCGCGTCTCCACGGTGACCGATGAAGAAAGTTGGGGTAGAATGGAAGGGATTTTGGGGCCAGGCAACTGGCCCTTCTTTCAACCATTCTCCAGCAGGGCATCGAGGCCAGGAGGCAAGCATGGCAAAAGTGGTAGGCATTTTGGGGGGCATGGGGCCCGCAGCCACAGTGGACCTCTTCCAGCAGATCGTGAGCCTCACCCCGGCGCGCCGGGATCAGGATCATCTGCCCATCCTGATCCACAACGATCCCACCATTCCCGACCGCACGGCGGCCATCCTCCACGGCGGGACGGATCCGTTGCCGCAGATGATAGAGGGCGTCCATCGGCTGGAACGCATGGGCGCCCAACTGATCGCCATGCCCTGCAACACGGCCCACTACTACTGGGGGGCTTTGCAGGCCCAGTGTCAGGTGCCCATTCTGCACATGATCCGGGAGACGGCCCAGGCTATTGTGGCGCACTGGCCTGGCCTCCGGCGTATCGGGGTCCTGGCCACCAGCGGCACCCTCCAGTGCCACCTCTACCAGGATGCCCTGGCCGCCGTGGGGTTAACCGCGCTGGTGCCAGACCGGGAGGCTGTGGCGGCCATCATGGACGCAGTCTACCAGATCAAGGCCGGCATCCTGGAGGGTGAGCCGGTGCATTTGCTGCGTTCGGTGGGCGCCGGGCTGGTGGCGGCCGGGGCCGAAGTCCTCATCCTGGGCTGCACGGAGATTCCCCTGGTGCTCCATGACGGGGATCTGCCGGTGCCCCTGCTTTCGTCCACCCGGGTGCTGGCCCAGGCGGTGATCCGGGAGGCCCGGGCCAGTCAGGAGGCTGTGCCGGCGATGTAGTAAATCCCGGCAGAAATTCGCCGATAGAATCTACCAGAGATAGTGCCGCCGAATTTCTGCCATGGTATTGACCGCCAGACTGTCGTAGTGGCCGTTCCATGCCCTGGGCGGTCCGACGGCGCTTTCGTATCCGGGGAAGCGCCCAGGGCATGGCCCCCGGCGGGCAACTCAGGCGACCGCGGCCCGGGCCTGGCGCAAGGCGTGGTCGTAGACCTCGTAGTGTTCGCCCTCCCGCTCTTCGGGGTCCACGTATTTCATCCACATGGCCTGTTCCTTCTTCTCCCCAGCCAGGATGCGGCGGCTGACCCGCAGGTCGCTGACCGTGTTGTGCCAGCGCACCTCGCCGTCCTGGAGCAGGATGTACTCGCCGGCGTATTTGTCCACCAGTTCCCGCTGATGGTCCAGGTAGTAGAGGGCTTGCTCGGCGGTGGTTCGTCGCCAGCTGATGACCGTCTCCACCGGGTCGGTGAGCACCGCGTAGAAATGCCCCAGGGGCGCCTGCACCTCCGACTGGAAGTCGATTTCGTCCAGGTTGACCGTGCCGAAGCCGGCCTCGGCCGCCACCAGCAGGGAATTCCGGTCCCGGTGGAAAGGCTCGGTCAGCCAGTCGCTCTGGGGGTCGTGGCCCATGAGGTGCGCCGCGCAGGCGTCGGTGGCGATGGTGTGGTTGCCGGCGATGAGGGCGTTGGTGATGCGGGTGGGACCATCCTCCCGGCCGTTGCCCCACTCCCGGCCCGCCTGGCTGATGGTGGCGTCGATGATGTTGAGCACCGGGTTGAAGATGCGGCCCAGGTCGGCCAGCATGTAGGGCATGCGCACCAGGTGATGGAAGTAGGTGCGGGTGTGGCCCTCGGGCTCGCCGGGCATCAGGCCGAAGAGATTTTTCAGGGTCAGGGTGACGCCCATGAAGGCGTGATTCTTCATTTTGGCCACCGAGACGAACTCGTCCACCTCCACAGCCCCTTCGGGCAGGAGGTATTGGCGGAACATCTGGCCGCCGCCCGGCACTTCCACCACTTTGTAGGGCGGCCGGGTGCCGTCCACGTAGGTGACGTCGAACTCCTGGAAGAGGTCGGCGAAGGTGGTGGTCTCCTCCACCGTGGCGCCGTTGTACATGGTGTAGAAGCTCACATCCGCGGCGATGAGCTCCGCGTCGGTCCGTTCCCGCAGCAGGCGCAGGACGGCCCGGCCGACCTTCTTGGTGACCAATTGCTGCAACTGGCCTTCAAAATAGACCCGGTTTTTCGGTTCCTTGTCCTGGTTGAACTTGATGCCGATACGTTTCGCCCTGCGCAGGCGTTCCCAGCTCTCGGTCAGGGGATCGGTGGCCCGCTTGAGGGCTTCGTAGACCTCGTCGTCGCTGGCCCGGTAGTCACAATGGACGGCGCGGACCTTGTATGGAGATTGGGTGGTGGACATGGGTGTGATTCCTTCCTGATGTGAGACCGGTTTCAGCCACAATAGCTTGCCGGTGGAGGGCCTCTGCACAGGGCTGGCGGCGCCACTCCAGCGGCAGGACAGGTTGCCTGTGGGGCATCATCGGTGGGGTGGATTTTGGGTTTATTATACGCCAACGGTCACGGGCAAGCCCAAATCTGCCTGGCGCTTTGGCATGGGGATCTCAGATGGGGGATGTCGCCGTTACTGCCGGCAATACGTTGGCCGGCTGCAGCCCCAGCTCCTCCAGGGCGGCCTTGCCCCGCACGGTGAGATCGCTGATGTATTGGAATTCGTCCCGGCCGTCCAGGGGATAGGCTTTCAGGCGGTAGTGGGTGCCCCAGGGCTCTTCTCGGACGATGACCGTGATGGGACGGCGCAACTGGGTGTAGGGGCTGGTGAGGGCCACGTCCCGCAGCACCTGCCGCACCTGTCCGGCGTCGTGGCTGGGGTGGATGTAAAAATCGGCCACACAGAGGTGCTCCCGCTGGCCGTCGTTGGCGTTGGCGATGTTCTCCGTCCACAGCCGGCTGTGGGGGATGTGGACCACGGTGTCGTCCGGCGTGACGATCTGGATGGCCCGCAGGCCCACGGATCGCACCTCCCCGTAGTCCCCGCCAATGGTCACCCAGTCGCCGGGCCGGTAGGGCCGCTCGTAGATGGCCACCACCCCTGCAATCAGGCTGCTGACGTAATCTTTGAAGGCAAACCCCAGGGCGACGGCCAGGGTACCCACGATGGCCAGGATGTTCTGGGGGGAGGGCTCGATGAGCAGGATGGCCACCTGCCACAGGGCGATGGCCAGGATCAGGAGCCGGGCCACCGGCACGATGGGCAGCAGGTGGAAGCGCAGGCGCCCGGGCAGCCGCCCGGCGATCCAGGGCACGAGCCACTGGATCAACACGATGGCCAGCCAGGCCAGGCCCACGGTCACCAGGATGTCGGCCAGGTTGATCTTGTCCAGATCCCGCAGGATCTGCTGAAATTGGTCGCTGCCGTTCATGCTTGTCTATCTCCTCATCGCATGGGTCGTCGACCTGGCAGGGTCCCGTTTCTGTAGGGGCGGGGCTTGCCCCGCCCGGTGTCACCGCCCAAGGCAGGGCGCCGGTTCTCGTCGGGGCGGTTTCCAGCCACCTGATGGGGCTATTGACATCACAGGTCGTCGACGCCGTAGCCTTCCTGGCGCAGGTAGCTGTGCACAGCCGGATAGCCCAGGGCGGTGATCGTCCATTCCCCGGCCACGCACTGCACCAGGCCAGCCAGCCGCAACTCCTCCAGGGCACGTTCGGCCACGCCAGCCGGCAAAGGCAACAACGGCTCCAGCAGATCCGCGGGCAGGCCGCCGTGGATCAGGAGGCTCTGGGCCACGAAGGCATGCTCTTTGCCTGCCTGGGCTGGCATGGACGGCAGCTCCAGCCGCTCCCAGGGGCGCACCCAAATGGTGGGACCCCGGTCCGCGGCCGCTTCCGCCTGGGCCTTCTCCGCCACATCTTCATCCACCGCCACGTAGAGGCTGTGGCGCCAGATGGCCCAGGCCACCCCCGGGTTGCCCCGGCTGCGCGCGGCCACGTGGTTCAAGAAATCGGTGCCCGGCCGGGGCGGCGTCGGGTCGGCCTCCTCGCCGCCGGTCGCCTGGTCCGCTGCCGCCGCTGCAGGCGGATGGATCACCAGATTGCCGTCGTCGGCCTGGCGAAAGCTGGGGTGGGGTCCGCCCGTGGCTGCCAGGTCCCAAAACCACCCGGCCAGCTCCTCCGCACCCAGAGGAGCCGGGGTCAGCACCCGAGGGAAGACCCCCTGCACCTGACAGGCCTGGACCAGGTAATTCCAGGCCCAACTGTCACAGACCAGCAGCCGTCCCCCCGTCGACGACCAGCTCTGCTCCAGCAGCCGCCGCACCAGCGCCAGTCCCCGGTGATGGCGTAGAAAGCAGCGTTCCAGATGGGGGAGAACCAGGGGCAGTGGCTCCGGGGCACTCCAACTGGAGAGCCAGCCGTCGTCGCCCGCCAGGATGGCCCCCCGGCTTGGAGGCTCCAGGATGGGGTAGCCCTGTTCCCGGGCCCAACAGCAGACCCGTTCGGCCAGGTGGCTGTGGGGCGGCGCTACCAGGACCACGGGCCCCACTTCGGCCGGTGCGGCCTGCCACCCCTTCAGGGCCTCCGCTAACCCCGCCATCCCCAGGCAGGACCAGTCGGGCGTCGGCACCACCCGCTCCAGAAAGGCTGCCGGCGCAGAGCGAAGCTCCGGCAGCTCCAGATCCGGCTCGGCCGCGGATCGCGGGAAAAAGCGCTGGCGTAGCTCTTCCCACAGGGCACGCACGCCCGTCCGCACTGCTTCGGACGCCGGCGCGGACGGGGGACGAAATTCGTGTAGCGGAATCAGGTGCCACGGCTCCGGCTGGGGTTGGGCTTCCTGGGATGGGCTCATATCGACTCCCATGTCGTCCATGACAGGATGGGCCTGCCTGCCCTGTCAGGTGTCCCAGCGGACGGGCAGGCGCTGCAGGCCACGCATGATGGGATTGGTGCGCCAACGCAGGGATTCCACTGGCGCGGCCAGGCGCAGGTTGGGCAGGCGGCGCAGGAGCGTCTCCACCGCGATGCGTCCTTCCAGCCGGGCCAGGGCCGCCCCCAGGCAGTAGTGGATGCCCAGGCCGAAGGCCAGATGCCGGTTGGGAGAGCGGGTGATGTCAAAGCGATCCGGCTGGGGGAAGATGGCCGGATCGCGGTTGGCGCTGCCCAGGACCACGCTGATGGCATCGCCCCGCCGTACCCGCACGCCGTGCATCTCCAGGTCTTCCGCCGCGTAGCGCATGGGTGCGCGCTCCACGGGGCAATCGTAGCGGAGCATCTCTTCCACGGCGCCGGGCAGCAGAGTGGGCGCCTCCTGCAGCAGGGCCAACTGGCTGGGGTGGCTCAACAGCGCCAGCATGCCGTTTCCGATCAGGTTTACCGTGGTCTCGTGGCCCACCACGGTCAGCAGCAGGATCATGCTGTAGAGCTCCTCCTGGCTCAGCACATCCCCGGCTTCCTCCGCCTGGACCAGGGAGGTGATCAGGTCGTCCTGGGGCTGGTGGCGACGCTCTTCCAAGATCTGGCCCAGGTAGTGAATGAAATCCTCCATGGACTGGCGGGAGCGGGCCAGTTTCTGGGCATTGCGCTGGCTGTCGGCCGAGGGGGAGACCAGGGCGCTGCTCCAGGCCCGAAAGCGGTTGCGGTCCCGGGCTGGGATGCCCAGCAGCTCGGCGATGACGCTGATGGGCAGGGGAAAGGCGAAATCCTGGATCAGGTCCATGGTGCCCCGGGCCTGCACCCGGTCCAGGAGCCTGTCGGCCAGTTGCTGGATGCGGTCGCTGAGCTGTTCCACCATGCGCGCGGTGAAGGCTTTGTTCACCAGGGCCCGCAGCCGGGTGTGATCCGGCGGATCCAGGTTGAGCATGTGGTGGCTCAACAGGCGGATCAGCTCGGGTTCGGGGGGGAGTTGGGCGCGCTCCTCTGGCGTCAGGCAGTTGCGGACATCCTTCACAAAGCGCCGGTGATCCCGCAGTACCGCCACGGCATCCTCGTAGCGGGTGAAGAAGCAGGTAGCGCGGCCGTCCTGCCGGTGGACACGGCGGTAGACAGGCGCCACCTCGCGCATCTGGGCGTAGACCGCGTAGGCCTCGGCACGAAATTTGGGACCGAAGAGGTTAAAGGTAGGTTGGGCAGGCAATACAGGGTTTGGCATGGTCGGGTTCGTCACAGCTCCAGTCTGGCTTTCCCTGCCATTGTAGCCCATTCTGAGGCCCGGTCCAAGCGGCTAGCGGAGAGGGGGTAAGCCTTCACCCCTCATCCCCCACTGGGGCCAGGGGGGATGGGGAATGAACAGCTGCTTGCTGCCCCTGCCTACGGCGGACAGGGGCGCGCCCATGATTCGCGCAGGTATGTGTCACAGTCAGCGTGCCTAAAGAGAGGGGCAATCTTTGGTGTTATCTATGGGAAGGCGTTATAATGGGTTGCAATTGGGTAGATCTTATCTTGAGAGGGTAGCCGCACTGCATTTATCCAGTGCGGCACTGTTTGGGAGGATGTGACTATGAGCGACCAAGTACAAGCCATGGCCCAGCAAGAGGCCGCCCAGGGGCAGGAGGAAGCCACCGCCGCCACACCAGAAGTTGAAGCCGCCACGCCGCAAGTCGAAGCACAGCACACCGTTGAGAGCGCCGAGGAAAATGCTGCCGACAATGGGGCCGCACCGGTAGCTGAAACAGATGCCGGCGCCGAGGCTGCTTCCACCAACGAGTCCACTGCCGCCCTGCCGCCCGAAGTGGAAGACCTGATTGCCGAAGATGTGTTGCCCGACGATGTGAAGGTCCAGGTGGGCCCGGACGGCAGCAAGCGGGTGGTCCGGGTGTTGAGCGTGGGCCAGCAGGTGACCGGCGTGGTGAAACGCATCACCGATTTTGGCGCCTTTGTGGATATTGGCGTCGGCCGGGATGGCCTGATCCACATCTCCGAGCTCTCGGTGCGGCGGGTGGCCAAGGTCACCGACGTCCTCAGCGAGGGGCAGGAAGTCCAGGCCTGGATCAAGAAGCTGGACCGCCAGCGCAACCGCATCAGCCTTACCCTGATCGACCCCTCCACCAAGACCATCCGGGACCTGGAGAAGGGGGACATTGTCCAGGGCACGGTGACCCGCATCCTGCCCTACGGCGCCTTTGTGGACATCGGCATCGGCCGGGATGCCCTCCTCCACGTGCGGGAGATGGGTGAGGGGTACGTGGCCAAGCCCGAGGATGTGGTCAGCGTCGGGGAGACCATTGAAGCCCGCATCATCGACCTGAGCCGCCGGCGCAATCGCGTCGACCTGAGCCTCAAGGGTCTGCGGCCCGAGCCGGAACCCCAGCCAGCGCCCGAGCCCGAGGTCGCTGCCTCCGAGCCCGAGGCCCCTGCCGAAGATCCCCTGGACGACATCGAAGTCCTGTCGCCCATGGAGCTGGCCTTCAAGCGGGCCATGGAGGCGGAAGGCATCCAGCTGAAGGGGGGGCGCTCCAAGAAAAACCGCCGCGCCAAGAGCCGCTCCATCCAGGAAGAGATCATCGCCCGCACCCTGAATCTGGCCAAGAAGTAAGGGGATTTCCCAGGGACGCGCCCTTCAAGCTCGTTCAATCCTTGTTCAAATTGAGGTATGCGTAGGGACGTGGTGTATGGTACACTACGTCCCTACGTTTTTTTGTATCGGTTTTCTTGACCGTTTTGGGGATGCTTCTTTTGGACGGGCTCCGGACGAGGTAACGCTCCTCATGGAAATCAGCGGAAAGGTCGCCCTGGTCACCGGGGGAGCTCACCGGGTGGGTAGGGCCATCACCCTCATGCTGGCCGGGGCGGGCGCCCACGTGGTGGTCAACTATCACACGTCGGCCGACGCCGCACAGCAGACCGTCGCCGAAGCCAGGGCGCTGGGGGCGACGGCCCTGGCGCTTCAGGGGGATGTGGCCGACTGGTCTGCGGTCCAGGCCATGGCCGCGACCATCCAGGACCACTTCGGCGGCGTGGACATCATCGTCAACAGCGCCAGCCTGTTTCAACGGACGCCCTTTCCCACCCCAGAGATCGACACCTGGAAACGGGTGACCGCAGTCTCCATCGATGGCCCTTTCTTTGTCTGCAACAGCCTGGTACCCGGCATGAAGGCCCGGGGCAGCGGCGTCATCGTCAACCTGGTGGACCTTTCGGCCTGGCAGCCCTGGCCCCACTTCACGGCCCATGCCGTGGGTAAGGCCGCGCTCCTGGCCTTGACCCGACAGCTAGCCCTGGAGCTGGCCCCGATCATTCGGGTGAACGCCGTGGCCGCCGGTCCCGTGTTGCCGCCGCCGGGCATGGCCCCCGACCGCGCCGCGGCCATCGCCAAACGGACCCTGTTGGGCCGTTGGGGGCATCCGGACGATGTGGCCCAGGCCGTCCGCTACCTGATCGAGGCCGATTACGTGACCGGCGAGGTGCTGACGGTGGACGGCGGCGAGCGCTACGGATGGGGCCGGCACGCGGGCTGAACATCCCCGGTGGCTTGCACATCCACGGTGGTTGACGCAACGTTGATGAAGTGCTTGAGAAGCCTTGCGAGAGCTGAAATTGGGTGAGGAGGCAACATGCTGACGCGGGAAGAACTGGAACGGCGCGAAGAGCAGTTTCTGGCCCCCTACGCCATGCGCAGCAGCCAGAGCCGGGGGCGGGTCTACCCCGAGGAAGAGCACCCCTATCGCACAGCCTACCAGCGGGATCGGGATCGGATCATCCACACCACCGCCTTCCGCAGACTGGAGTACAAGACCCAGGTCTTTGTCTATTCCGAGGGGGATCACTACCGCAACCGGCTGACCCACAGCATCGAGGTGGCCCAGATCGGCCGCACCCTGGCCCGCGCCCTGGGCTGCAACGAGGATCTGACCGAGGCCATCTGCCTGGCCCATGACCTGGGACATCCGCCCTTCGGCCATGTGGGGGAAGCGACGCTCAACGAGCTCATGCGCAACTATGGCGGCTACGACCACCAACGCCAGACCTACCGCATCCTGACGGTGCTGGAACACCGCTACCCGGACCATCCCGGCCTGAACCTGACCTACGAAGTGCGGGAAGGGGTGGTGAAGCACGACACCGACTACGACGTGGTGGATGCCCGGGACTATCACCCCGAGGAACGGGGCACCCTGGAGTGCCAGCTCAGCAACCTGGCGGACGAAATCGCCTACAACACCAGCGACCTGGATGATGGTCTGCGCAGCGGCATCCTTAGCTCGGATGCGGTCCAGCAGCTGGGCATCGCCCGCAAGGTGCTGGAGAGCCTGGGCATGGATGGCCGGGTGAATCTGCACGAGACCATGAACCGCCACCGTTTCATCCGCCGGCTGGTGGGCATGGAGGTGACCGACACCATCCAGGCCACCCAGGCCGCCCTGGAAGCAGCGGAGGTCCGCTCCATCGAGGAGTTGCGGGCGCTGCCCTACAATGTGGCCGGCTACTCCGAGGAGATGCGGGAGCTCAACGCCGAGCTGAAGCGCTACCTGTTCCGAAATTTCTACCGCCACTATCGGGTGGTGCGCATGGCCAGCAAGGCAGCCCGGCTGCTGCGGGATCTCTTCACCGCCTACATGGAAGAGCCCCTCCAGCTGCCACCCCAGACCCAAAAGCGGGTGGATGGTCATCCGGAAGGGCTCGCCAGGGTGATCTGTGACTACATCGCGGGAATGACCGACCGCTACGCCATCCAGGAGCACAGGCGCCTGTTCGACCCCGAAGAGCGGGCCTGAAGCGGCACGGCCTCAGGCGTGGCGGTAGACGGTCAGACGTAGAAGCACGTTCTTGAAGATGCCTTTGGTCTCGCCCTGCTGCACGTAGGACGCCTCCTCGACGACACAGTCCAGCAGGAGGGCCGGCCCCTTGAGCTGGAACTGGAGGCCCGGCTGGGCCACAATGGGCGCTGGCCCCTCCTGTCCCTCGGGCGTGAAAATGTCCGCCAGGCGATGGTCGATGACATACTCGCTGATCAGGACCCGGGTCTGGGTGGTGGGGCTTTTGTCGCTGGCCTTGTCGAAAAGCCAGACATCCAGCGCGATGACATTCTCCGGGTTGTTCTGCAGGATGCCGTTTTTCAGGTTCACGCCCATGCCACATTCGCCGATGTACCGGGTGCCGTCCTCCGGTGCGGCGATGTTGAAGGCCTGGTCATAGTCCAGGTCGCCCAGTTGATAGCGGGCGGTGAATTCGGCCACTTTCTCCAGCCTGGTCGAGGGCCGGGTGGTCGGGCGAGGCGTCGGGGTGGGCGTCGAGGTCAGCCCATAGCCGGGCCGTTCTTCCCGCACCACAGGGGAAGGCGGAGGCGGAGCCAGGTCATCCCAATCTTCGTCATCCTCCTCGGCTGCTTCTGCATCCTCGTCTTCCAGATCCTCCGCCAGCTCCCCGGGCAGGGTAACGCTGCCTGCCGGCCCCCAGGCGCCCGTTCGGCCTGTTTCGGTCAGATCCACGTATCGGATGTCGGACTCGGCTGCATTCCCCTGGTCCAACGTGTCGTCCAGGGTGTCGCCAAAATAGGCCTCGTCCTCCAGGGGGTAGCCGGCTCGCCCCAGGGTGTCGGCATCATCCAGCTCTGCCTCAAAACCGTACTCGTCCTCCCCGGCAGGAGAACGGGAGCGACGGGAGGCATGTCGGGCCGAGCCGGGCGTGATGGGGCGGGGCAGGCGCTCCTCGCTCTCCTCCGCCTCGTCCATTTCCTCGGCTTCGAAAGCATCCTCCCCTTCCGCTTCCAGCTCATCCAGCCCTGCCCCGGCGTTGGGGCCGCCCTGGCTGGCCACCCGCCTCAATAGATAGAGGCCGCCGCCCAGCAACACCACCGCCGCCAGGGTCACCAGCAGCCAGTTGAGCCAGGTCGGAATGCCCTCACTGGCCGGCGGAGGCACCGCGGCCAGTGTCGTGTCCGGCGCCCCGGCCTCTGCCGCCGTGGAGACGCCCAACTGGGCTGCCAGCCGCGCCAGGTTGTCGATGTGGACCCGGGAATATTCCTGGGGATGCTCCCGGAAGTAGGCCTGGGCCTGGGCGATTTCCTCGGCCAGGTTATCGTTCAGATCCAGCAGGCGCTGGCGGGCCAGGGCGGCGGCTTCCTCATCCTGGTAGTAGACGTAGGCCTCGGCCACCGCGGCCAGGTAATTCGCCCGGGCTTCCGGGTTGAGATCCTGGAGGAGGGCATTCTGCCATTCCACGGGCCAGAGCCACCAGCCGATGAGCAGGCCTAGACCCAGGCCCAGGAGGATCCCCACTACCAGGGATGGAAGCTGGAGGCCGGCTGCCAGCGTCCGGGGCACAGCCGACCGACGGCCCGGCTGGGAACTGGAATCAAATGAGGTCATGGGCTCTTCCTCTTTCTTGGCTCCAGGAGTCATGGCCCTGGGATTGGAATGCCCTGGGTCCACCGGTCTGGGCGGCCGGTCAGAGCAGCTCAGAGCGCCCCTGGGCGCGCAACGTCTCTACAATTTCCTTGACCCGCTGCATCTGGGACTTGTGGCCGATGAGCAGGGTGTCGCCGGCGTCTACCACCACCAGCTCGTGGACGCCGATGAGGGCCACCATGGTCTTGTCGCTGTAGACGATGTTGTCGCAGCTGTCGATGGTGAGGATCTCCCCCTTGGCCACGTAGTTGCTGCTCTCGTCCTGCTCCAGCACAGCTTCCAGGGCATCCCAACTGCCCACGTCGCTCCAACCCGCCTGCATGGGGACCACGGCCACTCGCTGGGCGCCTTCCATCACGCCGTAGTCCATGCTGATGCTGGGCATCTCTGCCCAGATCTCGGCAATGGCCTGCTGGCGTTCCTCCTGGCTGCCGTCCCGGTCCAGGCAGGCCTGGATCTGGAGCAGCCTCTCGTACACCTGGGGCAGTTGACGGGCGAATTCTTCCAAAAAGGTTCGCACCTGGCCCACGAAAATGCCGCCGTTCCAGTAGTAGCCGCCTTCCGCCAGAAAGGCCTCCGCGGCCGACCGGTTGGGCTTTTCAGTAAACAGCTCCACCTGGTAGACCGGACCGTGGTCCAGGTCAAGCGGCTTGCCAGCCTTGATGTACCCATAGCCGGTGTGAGGGAAGGTAGGCTCAATGCCCAGGGTCACCAGATAGCCCGCGGCGGCCGCCTGGCCAGCCACCGCCAGCGCCTGGCGGAAGCGCTCCGGCTGGGTGATCACGTGATCCGCCGGCAGGACGGCCAGGGTGGCGTCCGGATCTCGGCGCTGGAGGACCACACAAGCCAGGCCGATGGCGGGGCCGGTGTTTCGGCCGTTGGGCTCCACGATGATCTGGTCGGACGGGATCTGGGGCAACTGCTCGGCCGCCAGCCGGGCGTACTGGCTGCCGGTGATGACGTAGATCCGGTCTGGATCGACCAGGCCTTCCAGGCGGCGGGCCGTCTCCTGGATCATGGTGCGGCCGGAGCCAGTGATGTCGGTGAACTGTTTGGGGCGAGTCTGTCGGCTGCGGGGCCACAATCTGCTTCCGACACCGCCCGCCAGGATTGCGGCGTACATGCTGGGCTGGATCCTCCTCGTGCAGTCTGTTGGCTGCTGCTGCAAAGTCAATTCCGGCAGAAATTCGCCGACGGTTTTGACCAGAGATCGGCGACCCGAAGCAGCCGTGGCATGTCTGCCCGGCTGGTCGGCACGGCGTTCAGGCGCGAACGTAGCTCAGGGTGCCCACCTGGCGGACCAGGCCTTTCAGCTCCATGATTGCCAGCAGGCTGGCTACCTGGGGCGACGGCATGGCGCTCTCCCGCACAATCTCATCCACATGGCGGGGTTCGGCCGAGAGGCAGCGCAGGAGCTGCTCTTCCAGGGGATCGGCCGGTACTTGAGCCCGAACCGCCTGCTGGGCCTGGACATCCGCCATGTGGAGCTGTTCCAGGACATCCTCGACCCGCAGCAGCGGCATAGCTCCCTGCTGGATCAGCTCGTTGCAGCCCATGCTGCCCGGGTGAAGGATGCTGCCCGGCACGGCGAAGACATCTCGCCCCTGCTCGGCGGCAAAGCGGGCCGTGATCAGGGCACCGCTGCGCTGGCCCGCCTCCACCACGATGATGCCCTTGCTCAGGCCGCTGATGATCCGGTTCCGGGGGGGAAAGTTGCTGGCCTCGGGGCGAGTGCCCAGGGGATATTCGCTGATGAGCCCACCGCTGGCGGTGATTTTCTGGGCCAGCCCCCGGTTGCCGGGCGGGTAGATCTGGTCGACCCCGCTGCCCAGCACGGCCAGCGTTCGCCCGCCTGCATCCAGGGCTGCCTTGTGGGCCACCGTGTCGATGCCCAGGGCCAGGCCACTGACCACCGTGACGCCGTGCATGGCCAGTTCACTGGCCAGTTTGTGGGCCACCTCCCGGCCATAGGCACTGGCCCGACGGGTGCCCACCAGGGCTACGGCCCAGGTGTCCTGCTGGGTCAGGGTGCCACGGACGTACAGGACCGGGGGCGCGCCATCCACCTGCCGCAGATTTTCCGGATAATCTGGATCGTCCCAGGTCAGGACTGTGATACCGGCCTTGCGAACCCGCTCCCATTCCCGTTCCGGGTCGACAGTCCGGCGGGCGGCCAGCAGGTTTTCCAGGCTGCGTCGATCCAGACCCACTGCCTGAAGCTCTGGCAAGGGGGCTTTCCAGGCGGTCTCCAGGGAACCGAAGTGCTCCAGGAGGGCGGCCAGGCGGACTGGGCCCACGCCGGAGACTTGATTGAAGGCAATCCAGTATGCTTTCTCGTCCACGAAATTATGTGCTGCCAGGTTGTGATCGGGGTAGTCACGCCTGGATCCGGCCGGCTTCCCCGTGGGAGGCGCTCCGGCTCTGCTGATGTGCCCCCTCCGATGGACTATCCTGCCACTTTCACCCGGCGGGATGAAGTGGCTGCAGGGGTGGAGGCCGGCGGCCGAATGGCCAGATCCAAAAGTCAACGGGAGAATACGACAAGCTGACGGCTTTGTCAAACAGCCTGGGAACGCCCGCCTATTCGTCCAGCAGGCCGGCCATCAGCCGGATGGTCATGATACCCGTCGCCAGGTCCACAGCCTGGATCACCTCGGCGATGGCCGGCAGAAGCAGGGGCCTGCCCTGGTTGACATCCGCCGGTGGGTCGACGACGTAGACGTCGTTGGCGCCGGTTTCCAGCACATCCTGGACCACGCCCAGGTAGCGTCCCTCTTCTGTCTGCACCCGCAGGCCGATGATGTCGTGGACCCAGTAGGTATCTTCGTCCAGCTCGGCTGCCTGGCTTTCGGGAATGAACAGCCATTGCCCCCGCAGGTTGTCGGCTGTGTTGCGCTCGTGGATGCCTGCCAGCAGGAGCAGGTACTGGCCTTTGTGGGGCCGCGCCTGCAGGATCTCCACCTCCTGGAGGGTTTCACCCAGGTACAGGATGGCCCCGGGCGCGAAGCGTTCGGGGAAGTCCGTGTGGAGTTCCACCTTGACTTCCCCCCGGATGCCATGGGGGCCGGTGATCATGCCCACCGCCAGGTACCCTTCGGGGACAAAGACGGTGCGGTTGCGGTAGACGAAGCGTTCGCCCCGGCGTCCCCGCCCCCGGCGAGGAGGCTGGGAGGGTGTTTCGTGTCTGCTCATGGCTGTCTGATCCAATATGCAAAACAGCGGAAGGCATGCTTCCGCTGTCTCCCTGCTCTCTCATGTTGACCGACCTGGGCTGTCCCCTGGGGTGGCCGGCGTTTTGGGGCTTACCGCAGCGAACCAGGGAAGCTGCCAGCCACTCTCTCCCCAACGGGGATACATCCCTCTTTACCCTCTCGGGCCGGGGACCAGGAGTCTCGTTCCCATGGCGTGGCCAGGGTTGCCACGTTCAATCAATTTCCAGAATGACCGGCTTGGCTTCCTGGCGGGTTGCGGCCCGCAGCAATGCGCGCATGGCGTTGGCCACACGGCCACCTTTGCCGATCACCCGGCCCGTGTCTCCGGGGGCCACCCGCAACTTCACGATGGTGGCCCGCCGGGTCTCTTTGCGGTAGACCCGGACCTGATCGGGTTCTTCTACCAGGGATTCAGCCAGAAATTGAATGAGCTCTTCCATGGGATCTCCCGCCCGTCCTGAAAGGAGAGCTGGCCCGGCCGTCCATGGGCAGGGGGCTCGGGTCAGCCCAGGTGAGATGGCCGCGCCGGCTGGCGACGGCCGTCGGATGGCCTGCTACGGGGCCGATTTACGCGGCCGATGCCGAGACAGCAGAAGCGTCGCCGTTGCTCTGGGTTTCTGCGTTGTCCTGGCTCAAGGGGATGGGACGCCCATTTTCATCCAGCAGATTCAGGCGGCGGAACATCCGCGCCACAGGCTCACTGGGCTGTGCCCCCACGCTCAGCCAGTAGGCTGCCCGGTCGAGTTTGACCTCCACCGTCTCCGGCTCTGTGCGTGGGTTGTAGTAACCCAGGATCTCGATGAAGCGTCCATCCCGGGGCGCCTCCTTGGGCGCCACGACGATGCGATAGGACGGTTTCTTTTTTGCGCCAACCCGGCGAAGTCGAATACGAACCACTGTTTCTTTGTCTCCTTATCGCTTTCAAAACAGATAGCTTTTAAAACAGATAGCTTTCAAAACAAAATCGGTTTCAAAACAGCTTTCAGACTTGGGTCCGCTGCTGAAGTCACAGATTTCACAAGGGTCTGGACCTCTGAATCTGAAAAAGAACGCAGATTCAGCTTTTTTATCCTCTGCGGCGCAACGAAGTGACAGGAATGACTCAGTTGAACCCGCCGAACATGTCCATCAACCCCCGAGGTATACCGCCCCGCTGGCCCCGTTTCCCTTTCTTTTTTCCCTTGCCGTTCCCCAGCAGGCCCATCTGCTTCATCATCTTCTGCATGTCCCGGAACTGCTTGATCAGCATGTTCACATCCTGGACGGTGGTGCCGCTCCCGGCGGCAATGCGGCGGCGGCGGCTGGCGTTCAGGATGTGGGGATGGCGTCGCTCCTGGACGGTCATGCTGCTGATGATGGCCTCGGTCTTCTTGAGGTTCTTTTCCGCCTCGTTCATATCCAGGCCCTTGGCCATGCGTCCCAATCCGGGGATCATGCCCAGGATGTCGCCCAGAGGGCCCATCTTCTTGATCTGCCGCAACTGCTCCAGGAAATCGTCAAAGTCGAAGTTGCCTTCCTGCAACTTCCGCTCCATGGCTGCGGCATCTTCTTCGGTGATGTTCTCCTGGGCCCGTTCGATGAGGGTGAGCACGTCCCCCATGCCCAGGATGCGGCTGGCCAGCCGATCGGGCTGGAAGGGTTCCAGGTCCGCCAGCTTTTCGCCCGTGCCCAAGAACTTGATGGGCACCCCGGTCACATATCGGACGCTGAGGGCGGCGCCGCCCCGGGCATCGCCGTCGATCTTGGTCATGATCAGGCCGGTGAGGGGCACCCGCTGGTTGAACCCTTCGGCCACATGTACCGCTTCCTGGCCGGTCATGGCATCCACCACCAGCAGGATCTCGGCAGGCCGGGTGACCATGCGCACCTGTTCCAGTTCCTGCATCATTTGCTCGTCGATCTGGAGGCGGCCGGCCGTATCCAGGATGACGGTGGTGTAGGCCTTTTCCCGGGCCAGGCGGACGGCATTTTTGGCGATGGTGGCCGCGGGGACGTCGGTCCCTTCGCTGTGGACCGGCACGTCGATCTGTTTACCCAGGATTTCCAGCTGTTGAATGGCGGCCGGGCGGTAGATGTCCGCGGCCACCAGCAGGGGACGCTGCCCCGATTTGCGCAGGCGGAGGGCCAGCTTGGCCGCCATGGTGGTTTTACCTGCACCCTGGAGGCCCACCAGCATGATCACGTGGGGAGGCGGGCCTGAGAGATCCAGCGGAACCGGCTTGCCCAGGAGCTCGATCAGCTCTTCGTGGACGATCTTGACCACCTGCTGGGCCGGCGTCAGGCTGTTCATGACCTCGGCGCCCACGGCGCGGGCGCGGATCCGGTCGATGAACTCCTTCACCACCTTGAAGTTGACGTCTGCCTCTAACAGGGCCAGACGCACTTCCCGCAGCGCGGTGTTGACATCGCTTTCGCTCAGTTTGCCCTTGCTGGCCAGCTTGTCAAAGACGGCCTGTAATTTGTCTGATAGGCTTTCAAACACGAGCGGCCTCGCCCTTTAATGTCCTCAGTATTGTCCCCGGCGGCTGTTCCCAGCCTAGTGACCGAGATGCAGCCAAACAAACCGCGGCCAACAAAAATGATGCGCTCTAGTGGTTTGTTGACACAGCTCACCCCACTAAGCGCAGAACAGATGTATTCTACTTGCTCTCCTGACATCGGTCAAATACGGCGCACAGGCTTCATCAAAACGTAGTTGACACATCTGGCCAGCCTGTGTACAATGGCAGCGGTTGAGCCGTCCTTTTCGTCGATCATGCCCATGTCCCATAGCCTTCTACAGCCAGAATGGCACAGCCAGAATGATACGGCCCCCAATGACATGGAGCCATGATGACGATACCACGATGATAACATGGACGGAAACACGGACGGACAGGGACCGCTGAATGTCGACACACATCCCCAGCGATGTGGCCTGAGGCGTCCATCGACGCAGGCATTGACTGACCCCGTCGACCTGGAGCATCTGCATCCATTACATCCATGGCTACGCCCCCAAGTTGCCAGTCTTGCATGGTCTGTCCGTGCCTGAATTGACCGGAATTTGGCGTCCTGTCTTTTGAACCTGGTGTCGGGAAGTCATCCGGCGCTTGCTTTATTCCAGAATCACCCAATTTTATCAACCCAAACTCATTCATACAGTCACCATTTTATGGGAGGGTAATCACATGCAGAGAAAGCGACTGGCGCTCTGGCTGTCGCTGTTGGCCATTGTGGCCGTGGTGATGGCCGGCTGTGCGCCAAGGCCTGGAGCGGGTGAGACCGTCGCCGCCGCCGGCCCAGACGGGTTGGCGATTGACCTGCCGGCGCTGGTGATCGACTTTGACAGCACTGGCGCCGCCAGCATCGGCAATGTGCCGGTGAAGCAACTGGGAGACCTCTTCGCGCCCGGCATGCTGGATAGCCTTCAGATGCCGCCCAACGTGATCCAGTTCCTGGTGGACAGCAACATCCAGCATATCCAGATTAACAACGTGCCGTCGGGCCTGTTGTTGCTGGTCAACGGGCAGCCGATCCCCTCCCTCAAGTGGGACGGCCAGTCCCTGACCAACACCGCGGAGCTGGTCAACATGTTGGGCGCCGGCGTCCCCGCGCTGGAGAAGCTGCTGCCAACCCTGACCCACATCGGGGTGGGCGTGATCCTGCGCTTCCCCCGAGCGGAAGGAGTGGCTGAAATCCCCACCTACATCGAGGGCGGCGGCCCAGCGGCCCAGGCGGCCCGGGAGGCCCAGGAACGGTTCCTGGCCACTGTGGGGACCCCTCCGAAGATCAACCTGCCCATCGTCTACGAGGCGGACGGCAGCTGGCGGGTGGGTGACCTGACCGATACCGAATGGACCAACCTCACCGGCCTGCCCTGGGGCGCCCTGCGCCTCCAGCCGCAGATGATCCAGGCGCTGATGAACGCCAACATCCAGGAGATCACCCTCTCCACCGACAGCCGGGGCATCCATGTGGGCATCAACGGCAAGGAGCTTCCCTACATCGGCTGGGCTGATGGTGAGCTGAACCATGTGTTGGACCTGGCCGAGCAGATGGGGCTCTGGGATACCCTGGCCGATCCCAACATGAACATGGGTGAAATCGTGGCCACCATCGAGAGCCTGCTGCCGGTGGTCCAGGCGGCCGAGACCAACATCAGCGTTCGCTTCCCGGCTGCCATGGCAGCCGCCCGCTGACGGCTTGGGCTGCGGCGCGGCCCAGCGATTGGCCGATATCGGCCGGCAGGTAGCTGCCATATCGACCCGTGTCGGGGATCCCTTGGACCGGGGCCGGGCGAGATGTAGCTTTTCCAGGCGTGGGAGGATTCCTCCCACGCCTTTTTTTGTGCCTTTCTTGATGCGCCTTGAGGGTGGAGCGTTGATGTGTGGTGCGCCACAATGCGGCGCGTCACACCCCAAAGTCACACCCTAAAAAGGACCCATATTTCGTTCATCTGTGAAATCTGTGGATCGAATCCACATGGAAAAAACAGGGAGCGTGGCCATGTCCGACGAGCGCATGGGCCGGCAGGACGTTGCAGAGGACCGTTGGGAGCTGGTCAGCAGCCTGTGGTACACCACCAGCTGGCGGCTGATGGGGGTGGCGCTCCTGGTGGCCTGGCTGTGGATGGCGGCCAGCCTGCTGGGGACACCCCAGGCAGCGACCCACGGCCTGATCGTCTGTCTGGAAGTTCTGGCGGGTGCGGTGCTGGTCTACGCCATCACCCGGCGGCGCCCCGCCCTGGCCCCCCTGGGCTTTGTCCTCACCGTCACCACGGCCATTACCACCGCTCTGCTCCTCACCAACGTCGATGAGCTGGCCTACCTGTACGCCATCCCCATCCTGGCATCCGGCGCGCTGGTGCATCCCTGGCTCGGCATCGGCTTTGCCGTCGCCGTGGACTTGATCCTGGTGGCCTTATGGCCCACGGTCCAGCGAGGGGATCCAGGCCCGGATCTCTTCCTGCCCACCATCTTCCTCATCACTGGCTGTGCCGCGCTCATCGCCTGGGCTTTTGCCCGAGACTTTCAGACGGTGGTGGAATGGATGTACCAGAGCTACCTGCTGGCCGAACGCCGCACCCAGGAGGCCAGGAGCCATCGGGCCCAGCTACAGGATGTCTTCAAGAGCCTGGACCTGGCCTACTACCGGCTACGCCGGGCCAATGAGGCCCTCCACTGGGCGCGTCTGCAGGCAGAGGAGGCCCGCCAGGCCAAGGCGCGCTTCGTGGCCAACGTCAGCCATGAACTGCGCACACCCTTGAACCTGATCATCGGCTTCAGCGAGATGATGGTCACCGCGCCGGAGAGCTACGGCGAACCCATGCCACCAGCCTACCGGGGCGATCTCAACGCCATCTATCGCAACGCCAAGCATCTTTCCAGCCTCATCGACGACGTGCTGGACCTGAGCCAGGCCGAGGTCCAACAGATGCCCCTACATCGGGAGCACGGCGACCTTCGCCAGGTGGTGGAGGAGGCCGCCCACATGGTGCGGGGCATGGTGGAGGCCAAGGGGCTGGACTTGCAGCTGGCGCTGCCGGCGGAGCCCGTGCCCATGTTCCTGGACGTGACCCGCATCCGCCAGGTGGTGTTGAACCTTCTCAGCAACGCCATCCGCTTCACCCAGGCAGGGCGGATCTGCATCCGCCTGGATGAGCGGGATGGGCAGGCGGTGTTGGAGGTGGAGGACACGGGCCGGGGCATGACGCCCCAGGAGCTTTCCCAGCTCTTTCAGGAGTTCTACCAGGTGGACGATTCCATCCGCCGGGAACATGGCGGCACCGGGCTGGGGCTGGCCATCAGCAAGCGCTTTGTGGAGCTCCACGGTGGCCGTATCCGCGTGCAGAGCGAACGGGGCAAAGGCAGCGTCTTCACCGTCACCTTGCCCCTGGCCCGGCTTCCCCAGGCGGCGGACTCCGGTCATCGATCGGATTCTGGCTCCCTGTGGGTGGAACGGACCGAGCGCATCCTGCTGGTCTGGCATGACGATCCCAGCCTGGGCACCGTCATCCAGCGGCGGCTGGACGGCTATCAGGTACAGATGGTCCACACGGCCCAGGAGCTCCAGGAGAGTGTCCGCCGCCTCTACCCCACGGCTGTGATCGTGGATTGGGCATGGCGGCAGAAGGCTGAAGCCCTATTGCGCCGGATTCCCGATGTCCAGGTGCCCCTGATCAGCTTTCCCCTGCCCACCCAGCCCCAGATGGCCCACAACCTGCAGGTGACGGCCTATCTGTTGAAACCGGTGACCCGGTCTGCCCTGCGCCAGATGTTGGCCAGCCTGCCCCATCCGGCCCGCACGGTGCTAATCGGCGACGATGATCCGGCCATGGCCCGGCTGCTGGCCCGGATGGTGTGCAGCGAATGGCCCCAGGCCCGCATCCTCCAGGCCCACAATGGGACCATGACCCTGCAGCTGGCGCGTCGGGAGCGGCCGGAGCTGTTGCTGTTGGATTTGAAGATGCCGGAGACCGATGGCCTGGGCGTCCTGGCGGAAGTGCGGGAGGATCCCCGGCTGGCCCAGATGTGGGTGGTGGTGATTACGGCCACCGAGTTGGGGGAGCAGGCCGCCCGTTTCCCGGGTGAGCTGGCGGTGACACTGCCTCAGCCCTTGCCCGCCAGCGAGTGGCTTACCATCCTCCAGGGGGTCGCCATGGCGTTGCGGCCGGTGCCGGATGCAGCCATCGCCGTAAGAGCTGTAGCAGCGCCTCCTGACTGACGGGCTTGCGCAGGTAGTCGTCCGCACCCAGGGCCGTGGCCAGGTCCGGCTCGTTGAGGATGGAGCAGACCACCACCGGGATGGATGCGGTGGCGGGGCTGGATTTCAGGGTCTGCAGGATCTCCCAGCCGTCGGTGCGAGGTAGCATCACGTCCAGGAGGATGAGGGCCGGGGTCACTTCCTGGAGGAAGGCGAAGGCCTGGGTGGCATTGTGGGC
This sequence comes from Litorilinea aerophila, assembly GCF_006569185.2. Lineage (NCBI taxonomy): Bacteria > Bacillati > Chloroflexota > Caldilineae > Caldilineales > Caldilineaceae > Litorilinea > Litorilinea aerophila. Next base: position 253,912 of record NZ_VIGC02000003.1, read on the forward strand.
GCTGAAGATCTCCACCCCGTGGGCGGCGGTGAAGCGCTGGAAGAGTTGGGGGATATCGGGCATGTCGTCGATGACCAGGATGGACTGGGCGCCGGCGGTTGGGATCTGGATCTGCACATGGCAGCCTGACCCTTCCTGCTGGTGGACTTGCATGCCCTGGAGCTCCAGGAGCTGGGTGGCCACCTGATAGCCCAGCCCTTCCCGTCGACTGGGGCGGGTCTCTGTCCTGGCCCGGGGTCCGCTGCCCACAATGTGCACACAGAGCCTGTTTTCCGCCGGTCTGGCTTCCACCTTCAGGTGGACAGCCGTGCCGGCGTCTTGTTGTTCCAGGCTGCGGGTGAGGATGTTGATCAGCCCCTGGCGCAGCATGGAGCGGTCGGCGTGGATGTAGCAGGGCGCCGGGGCTGGCCCCAGTTCCAGCCGAACCTGGAGCTGGCGGCAGTAGGTTTGAAGCTCCCGAACGATTCCTTCCAGGATGGTGGTGAGCTCCAGGAGCTCTGGCCGGGCTTCTCGGGCCAACTGCTGGACCGTGGCCTGCACCAGGCTTTGACGATCCTGGACTGGATCCTGTGTGGGGGTGTTGACGGGGCGCTCGGCCAGGCCGGGGGCGGGTGTGGAGGCGTGCTCCTCGGGCCGGTTGACCTGCCAGCGATCCCACAACAGGGTGGCGATAGCTTCGATGCCTTCCCGCAGCTTGCGGTAGACCTGGCGGGCGCTGAGCCCCAGCAGCTCGGCGATCTGCTCCGGCCCCAGGCCGTCCACATAGCGGTAGTGGAGGGCGCTGTAACAGATGCCGGCGTCTGGTGGCGCGGCAGCCAGGTCGGGCGGGCTGAGCTGCTCCAGGGCCTCCAGCAGGGTTCGTCGCAGCCGCTGGGCCCGGGTCAGATGGTCCAGGCCTTCTCCCCCGTCCGCGTACTGGGCCAGGGGATGGCTCTGCAGGTGAACGGGGTCGTAAAGATGGGTCAGGGCATCCCGGACGTGGGCGATCCAGGCTTCCCGGTCCATGGCATCGGGCTGGTTGAGTTGCGGTCTATCCATGGTGGATGCGCTTTCTCTTCGGGGCGTGACAAAGGGCATGACAAAGGCTGGCAGCCGGATGTCAGTAAACCCATTGACAGGGCTTCGATTTCTCGCGATAGTAGCGGCAACATCAGCCAGCACTCCTGCCCACGCCAAGTCTAATCTAGCGTTCACGTGCCCGCCGCCGTTCGAGCCGGGCGTCAGGACAGCCGCGATTCGCCATTGGTCGTCTGATGAGGGTCGGGCTGCGGGTGGCATGCCGGCCAGGGCGGCGGCCTCAATTGTGCGCGTGGCTGACGGGCTTTTCCGTGGGCTGGGTATATGGCATGGATGGGCTGTGCGTGGCCCATTATAGTGGAGCCATGGGCCAGGGTCAAACCCATCGACCGGACGGAGGTATCGTTTTTCCCAACCATTGCTTTTCAAACCACAGCTTTTCAGACCACAGGGGGTGAGAACCATGAGGCAACACCAACTCAACCGACGTGAATTTTTGCGGCTCTCTTCGGCCATGGGCGCGGTGACGCTGCTGGCGGCCTGCGCTGCACCTGGGGCGGCACCGGGGGGAGAGGGGGCGACCGGTGCAAGTCAAGAACCAATTGTGCTGCGTCTGCATATGCGTGCTGGGGGGGAAACATCGGAACCTGCTATTTACGTCCATCGGCCCCGAGAGTTTACTGAAGAGACGGGCATTCAGGTAGAACTCGATCCAATCCCTGCCGGTGAATATTGGGCTAAGATTGAGACGCTGGCGGCCTCTAACACGCTGGGCGATAATATGTTCACCGACAATAAGAATTGGCAGCACAATCGAGCTGTGCATTTTGGTTTGATCCAGGATATCGACGATTTCATGGAAGCTGAAGGGATTAGCCATGATGAGTGGCTCCCAGGGGTAATTGGAGCCTGTATCGTAGATGGTAAGACCTATGGATTGCCAAAGACAGGCCATCCTGCCCATGCCTATGTTTGGATCAATCACGATATGTTTGAAGAGGCAGGCATCCCTATCCCTGAAACTTATGGTAGCACCTGGGAGCAATATCGTGAGTGGGCTAATCTCCTGGCCAAAGGAGATCCAGATCAACGGACGGTCTACGGTTTCCACATGCCCACCAATAATATCCAGATGATTGTGAATGGAATTCGTACTTTTGGGGGCTGGGAGCTCAACGAAGAGGGTACAGCATCCCCGATTGACGAGGGTTGGCGGGGATTTATTCAGACCGCCTATGAATTCTACCAGGTAGACAAAATTATGCCTACCGCGGCGGATATTGGATCAGCTGGTACGGTCGGCCTTTTTGCTGCCCAGAAGCTACCCATCATGGTCAGCTCCCGCGGAACGAACAAGTCAGTACGGGAAGCCGTAGGTCCCGAAGATGGAAGTGGCGGGAATTTCCGGTGGAGTGCTATTGCTCTGGCTGAAGGACCGAACTTCAATGGGTGGGGCTCTAGCTTAAATACCCATGCAGGCACAACGCAGTCCAAGCATAAGTATGAAAGTTTCTTGCTCACTTACGCCCTTTCGGATGCACGCTTTGCATATCTTAATGCCAATGAAATTGGCTATCTGGTAGGTCGAGCGAATGAGCTCGAGGAGATCGGTCCAGCGGCAGAAGATCCCTTTATCCAGCTGCAGTTCAACCAGTACGCTAAGGGGGTACCTTATCGTATCGGAGCAAATTATCGTGGCCTGGAATGGGAACAGATCATTGTCAATACGACTGATCTAGTTTACCTGGGTGAACGGGAGCCAGATGAAGCGTTTTTCACAGAACTGGAAACAGCGCTTCAGGAACTCTTGGCACGGCCGATATAAGACCTGTCGATACAGGTTGAACTATCGACATACTTGAGTTGTATGGGCTGATGAGCAGAGAGCCGGTGCGTGACCTACCGCCCGGCTCTGACCTTTCTTTGTTCTTTTTGAAAGGAACAGTAACCATGACAACACAGATGCATTCTGCCGAGGTTACTTCCAAGCGGCTACTATTCCAATTTTGGAGACGGCGTAGGCCCATGTCGCGCTTACAGCGTATCGAGGCGTTTTATGGATACCTGTTGATTTCACCTTGGCTCCTTGGATTCTTGTTTTTTACGCTTGGGCCAATGTTAGCATCTTTTTATTACAGTTTCACCCGCTACAATGTGCAGACATCTCCCAGCTTCATTGGCGCAGAAAATTATATCTATGCGTTTACGAGAGATAACTTGTTTTGGGTCTCCGTACAGCGTACATTGACATGGTCACTGCTGACGGTTCCGTTGGGTACCGTTGGCTCTTTGTTTGCAGCTATTTTGCTGAATCAGAAGTTAAAGGGTGTGAGTGTATATCGTACATTCTTTTTTATGCCACACCTGACACCTATCGTCGCTGCGGCAATCCTTTGGATGTGGATTCTTCAGCCTGACATTGGTGTCTTAAATAGCCTGCTGGCTCGAGTTGGAATCCGAGGGCCAAATTGGCTGCAGAGTGTTCACTGGTCGATGCCTGCTTTAGCGATGATCGCTCTCTGGACAGGTATTGGGGGCAATAAAATGTTGATATTTCTGGCTGGACTACAGAGCATCCCTGAGACTCTCTACGAAGCAGCGGACATGGATGGTGCAACCCACTGGCAGAAATTTATCAATATCACTTTACCAATGATTTCTCCTTCAATGTTTTTTAATTTGGTATTAGGCATTATTGCCAGTTTCCAAGTGTTTGGGATGGCATTTGTAACAACCAGGGGTGGACCCGCTTATGCGACTTATTTTTATGCCCTTCACCTCTATCAACAAGCCTTTGTCAGTTTTGATATGGGGTACGGCAGCGCTTTGGCTTGGATTTTCTTTATAGCAGTCCTGGTACTTACTATTTTTCAGCTTTGGTTGCAGAAACACTGGGTTTATTATGAAGGAGCTGTTTAGTCATGGCGTCCACCACTCGCTCGATTGCTCAACCTGGGATCTTGGACTGGATGGCAACACGGAAAGTGTTGGGACGTTTATTTCTATACGCGTTTACCATCGCCCTCTCTTTAATGTTTTTCTTTCCTTTCTTCTGGACCATCAGTACCTCGCTAAAGGAGCCTGTTGAACTCATTGCCTATCCCCCTACCTTGTTGCCTAAGGTGCCGCGTTGGGAAAATTACACAGAGATTTGGACAGTAGGATTAGGTATCAGTTTTGGTCGATTTTTCCTTAACAGTACCATCGTCACAGGGTTAGCGCTCTTGGGGCAAATCATAACAGCATTTCTGGTGGGGTATGGGTTTGCCCGTTTCCGTTTTCCTGGACGTAACGTGCTTTTTGCTCTGTGCCTGAGTACGATGATTCTCCCTCCTCATGTGACCATCATCCCCCTATTTATGCTGTTTCGCCAACTGCGCTGGATTGATACATTTCTGCCGCTCATTGTCCCCAGTTTCTTCGGCGGCGGCGCCTTTACTATCTTTCTCATTCGACAGTTCATCATGACATTGCCCCGGGAGTTGGATGAAGCAGCCCTTATTGATGGCGCTGGACGCATTGGCATCCTTTGGCGCATTATCCTTCCAAACTCTGGTCCAGTCTTGGCTACTGCAGCTATTTTTGGTTTTATCGGCCATTGGAACCAGTTCCTGGAACCCCTTATCTTTCTCAATAGCGCACGCAAATACACTGTTCCACTCGGCCTTTGGTTTTTACGTCATCAAGAAGGAGTCGCAGGGTTACCGAAAGATAATTTGCTCATGGCCGCTTCAGTACTAGCAACATTACCCATCATCATCGTCTTTTTGTTAGCCCAAAAGTATTTTGTGCGCGGCATAGCCATGAGCGGATTGAAAGGTTAATATCCAGTCTAGCCACCCATCACTTTAGAGGATAACAAAAGAAGAGGTTGGTTTGAGACGTCTGATACACTGTTTGTAAGCCAACAAACCGTATCAAGGAGCGTCCTATGCAAACCAACCTCCATCTGTATCATAACGTATTGGCGCGACTTGGCCAACTGCT